>JAFADT010000718.1 GCA_023424585.1 Pseudomonadota bacterium | reverse complement strand
GCGAAGAGAAGTCGAAGCACGGGCCGGCCCACGTCCTTTCTGGAATGCCCCTGAACCCCAGGGGGAGAGCGATGGCTGGACGTCCTCCCCGAAGATGTAGTCCTGCCCGGCGGGGTGGGTCAGCGGTCCTCCTGGAGCGCTGGTCTACCCGCTCGCCCTTCCGTCATCCAGCCAACGATGCGGCTGCCCCGGGCGCCGGAGGGAGGGGGCGCGGCCCGGGCGGAGCAGGCTCACACCGCCTCACACCCCGCGTGTTATGGGAGGCCCATGAGCGCTGAAGCCACGCCCTCCCGAACGAAGCGGCCCGTCGAGTACGAGGCCACCGTCCTCGACGTGCGGATGGAGACCCACGACACGGCGACGCTGCTGCTGGAGCTGGACGCGGGGGCCGGGCCGCTCGACTACAAGGCAGGCCAGTTCCTGAACATCGACCCGCACCAGTTCCGGGCGCTCGCGCAGCAGTGCGCGTACCTCCAGGAGCAGAAGGGGCGCAAGGAGGCGCCGCGCTCGTACTCGCTCGCCTCCGCGCCGCACGAGCGGCACGTGGCCATCACGGTGAAGGACGAGGAGTTCATCCCGGGCGTCACGCGCTACCCGCCGCTCCTGTCACCGCTCCTGGTGCACGGCCGCCTGGTGGGGGCGAAGCTGAAGGTGACGGGCTTCATGGGGCCCTACGTCCTGCCGGACGACGCAGCGGAGCGGGCGGACCACGTGCTGCACGTGGTGGCGGGCTCCGGCGCGGTGCCGAACTTCGCCATCGTGAAGGACGCGCTGCACCGGGGGCTGAAGCTGCGCCACACGTTCCTCGCGTCCAACAAGACCTGGGCGGACATCCTCTACCGCGAGGAGCTGGCCGCGCTGGAGCGGGCCGCGCCGGACCTCGTGCGGGTGGTGCACACGCTCACGCGCGAGACGGATGAGACGAAGTATGGCCCCCAGGTGCGCAAGGGCCGGGTCGCGGAGGCGCTGCTGCGCGAGCTGGTCCCGAGCCCCGACACCTGCCTCGTGTACGTGTGCGGGCCCGCCATCACCCCGTGGGACCGGCGCAAGGCCCTGGAGACGCGCACCCCCGCCACGCCGCGCTTCATGGAGGCGGTGCTGGGCCACCTGCACGAGCTGGGCATCCCGGACAAGCGCATCAAGCGCGAGGCCTATGGCTGACGGTCAGTGCGGGGTGACGTCCACGGGCGGGAGCTGGTCGAGAAACGTCAGCACGTGCTCGGCCGTCTCGCGCGGCTTCTCCATCGGGAACAGGTGCGAGGCGAGCGGCAGCGTGTCCACGCGCGCGCGCTTCATCTCCCGCTCCGCCCGCGCCAGCGCGTCCGGCAGCAGCGTGTCGGAGCGCTCGCCGCGCAGCACCAGCGTGGGCGTCACGTTGGCGCGGATGAGCGCCCAGGGGTCCGAGGGGAAGGTCTCGAAGATGCGGGCCTCCCACTCGCGCGGGAAGCGCAGGCGGAAGTCGCCCGCCTCCGTGGGCACCAGCCCGTGCGTGATGTAGTCGTTGAAGCAGTCCGCGTCCCAGTCCTTGAACAGCGTGCGCTGGCGGTACGCCGTGGCCGCCTCCTCGCGCGTCGCCCAGCGGTCCCTCCGCCGCAGCGCGCCGCGCACCATGGGCGCCCGGTCCATGCGGCCCAGGAGCTTCAGCAGGCGCAGCGCCCACAGCCGGGCCCCGGTGATGAGCACGGGGTCCAGGGCCACGACCGCGCGGAACAGCCCCGGGTTCGCGGCGGCCGCCATCAGCGTGCTCGTGCCGCCCACGCTGTGCCCCACGCCCAGCACGCCGGAGCGCCCCCGCGCCTTCAGCTCGCGCGCGAGGTCCTCGCCCAGCTCCTTCCACGTCGTCAGCGCCTTCGGGTCCTGCTCCGGCGTCAGCGGCCGCGTGCGCAGCGACACCACGTGGTAGCGCGTCGTGAGCCGAGCGAAGAGCTTCCGGTACGTCTCCGGAGGAAAACCGTTCGCGCAGGCGAAGTGCAGGAGCGGCCCGCTCCCACCCCAGTCATCCAGCTCCAAGGCCATGTCCCTCCCCATCACGACACCCCCACCGCGCCATGGCGGAGGGACTGCACCGCGCGTCCCGTTCACCTCCGGTGCCCTCGCGGCCACCGGCCGGCCCCACCCCGGGACGAGACTGCGTACCCCGACATTCAGACACCGCGAACGCCGTCCCGGGTCCTGCCGCCGGGCCCGACCCCTGGCATTGACGCCATCCTGCCCGGACCCTCTGACGTGCCCACGTCCTCCGACATGCGCTCCGGCATTTCCCCAGCGAACCCGGCCCCCTGGAGTGTCAGCCCGTGCGCAGCGCGCGGACGGCGGGCATGTAACGCCTGCCCGGCCGCCTCGCACGGCCAGGGCGGCGACCCTCCCGGCGCGGGAGGACGCGCGCCCCCCGCCCGTCAAGGTCACCTGCCCCACCCTACGGTCCAGGTAGGGACCGCCTGCGCTCAGGGCTCCGACGGCGAGCCGGGCGCCGCGTCCGGCCCGGGCTCCGCGCCCGACGCGAGCGCCGACCCCGGCGTGGGCGCCACGTC
>JAFADT010000701.1 GCA_023424585.1 Pseudomonadota bacterium | reverse complement strand
GGCCCACCTCACCCAGCAGGAGCTGGGCGTGCTGGACGTCTTCGCCACGAAGAAGCCCGCGCGCGCGCCGGGCAGGCGCAAGTGGGTGCTGGCCGCGCTCACCGCCGGCATCGCGGCGGCGGGCACCGGCCTCTACCTGTCCCAGTCCCAGTGGGCGCCGCTCCTGGAGCAGCTCACCCGCTGAGCCGGGGGCCTCAGGCCCGCGGCTTCTTCTCGTGCGTGACGGTGACGATGGTCCCGATGCCGCCGCGCACGAAGAAGTCCCCCACCACGGTGAGCTTGCGCGGCTGGATGGCCTTGATGATGTCGTCCGCGATGGTGTTGGTCACCTTCTCGTGGAAGGCACCCTCGTTGCGGTAGGACCACATGTAGAGCTTCAGGCTCTTCAGCTCCACGCACAGCTGATCCGGCACGTACTTGATGGTGAAGCGCGCGAAGTCCGGCTGGCCCGTCAGCGGGCACAGGCAGGTGAACTCCGGCACGTCGAAGGCGATTTCATAGTCGCGATCGGCGGCGGGGTTGGGGAAGGTCTGGATTTCCTTGGACGGCTGAGAGGGCATGCGCTGTCGTGTAGCACACGTTCGGCGCGTGTCACCGCCCTCCACGACGTCGCCTCCCCGGCTGCCCTGCGCCGGCTCTGTTCGGGTTCCAACGTGCCGCGACCCTCCGGGACAGGAGAACGTCCGGGGGTGGTTGGCGATCATGCTCGGGGATTCCTATCTCCCTCCGGCGACCCCTGTAGCGAGCGCGTCCCGCCCCTCCCATGCTGCCACCCAACGACGTCGAGGATGTCCTCTCGTGCCTGCCCCAAGCGCTCCTGCGCGTCGGGGCTGATCTGCGCGTCCAATGGTGCGAGGAGGGCTTCGCGGCCAAGACGGGCGTGATGCTCACCCCGGGCAGCACCCTGCTGGACGCGCTGGAGCCCGGCCGCAGCCTGGATGCCCTGGAGCGCGCCATCCGCGAGCAGCGGGCCCACTCCGGCCACGTCATCACCCGCGCGCTCCGGCAGGTGCGTGTGCAGGTGAAGCCCACCCACACGGACGGCTCGGCGAGCGCGTGGCTGGTGGTGGAGCCGTCCGGCGTGGACGACGAGGGCATGTTTTCACAGGCCGTGCGGGAGATTGCCCGCGCGGTGGGGGAGTCGCTGGAGGTGGACCGCGTCTGCTCGGCCGCGGTGGTGGCGCTGGTGCGGTGCGCCCAGGTGCGGCGCGCGGAGGTGTTCCTCTACGAGGAGGACGACGCGACGCTCAAGCGCATGGCGGTGTCGGACCTGGAGGGCCAGGACGCGCCCCAGGACGCGTTCGACCCGTCGGAGGACCCGTACCGGCAGGCCCTGGCCCTGCGCCAGCCGCAGCTGGGCATCCAGCGCGGCTACGGCGACGCGGTGGGCTCCGTGTTCGCGGCGGTGCCGCTGTGCGCGCCGCGCCGCACGGTGGGGCTGCTGCTCATCTACAAGGAGCAGGGCGCTTCGTTCTCAGTGCGCGAGCTGGAGATGTGGAGCGCGGCGGCCAGCCAGCTGGCGGTGGCGGTGGAGAACGCGCGCCTGCTGCGCGAGGCCCAGGCCGCCCTGCGCGTGCGCGAGGAGTTCATGTCCATCGCGTCGCACGAGCTGAAGACGCCGCTCACGCCGCTGAAGCTGGGCCTGTACGCCATGGAGCGCCGCATCGCCGCGGGGCAGCCGGTGGCGCTCGCGAGCGTGCTCAAGTCCAAGCGGCAGGTGGACCGGCTCGCGGGGCTGGTGGAGGACCTGCTGGACGCGAGCCGCCTGGAGCTGGGGCGGCTGGCGCTGGACTCGGCGCCGCTGGAGGTGGGCCAGCTGGTGGCGGAGGTGGTGGACCACTTCCGCCATGCCTTCGAGCGCCCCTTCACGGTGGACGTGCCGCACGACGGCGTCTGGGTGCTGGGCGACAGGGACCGGCTGGAGCAGGTGCTGGTGAACCTGCTGGAGAACGCGCACAAGTACAGCCCGGCCGGGGCGCCCATCTCGGTGCGGGTGGGGCGCACGGCGGAGTCGGCGCGCATCCAGGTGCAGGACCACGGCATCGGGATTCCGGGCGCGGACCAGGCCCTGGTGTTCCAGCGCTTCTACCGGGCGCGCAACGTGTCGCACCGCAACTTCGGCGGGCTGGGGCTGGGGCTGTTCATCAGCCACTCCATCGCCCGGCTCCACGGCGGCGCGCTGTCCCTGGCGAGCGCGGAGGGGCACGGCAGCACCTTCACCGTGTGCCTGCCGCGCATGCCCGCGCACGAGGTGCGCAGGCTGCCCCGGCGCGTGCTGGTGCTGGACGAGGACGCGCACCAGGAGGCCGCGGCGGAGCGCACCCTGCGGGCGGAGGGCTTCGAGGTGTTCACGGTGCAGAGCGGCGCGGAGGCGCTGCGCAAGGCGACGCACCTGCCGGTGGACCTCATCGTGCTGTCGACGAGCGCCACGCAGTCCCCGGTGGGCAGCTTCCTGGAGACGTTCGCCACGCTGCCGCGCGCGCGGCCGGTGCCCATCCTGCTGGCGGGGGATGCGCGGCCGTGGTGGGCGCAGGAGAACGCCGCGCTGTGCCGCCGGCCGTACCGCGCGGAGGAGCTGCTCGCGGGCGTGCGCACCGTGCTGACGCGCGAGCAGCACCGCACGCTGACGCCGGTGGAGTCGGAGCTCCCGGTCGTCACGCCCGCGTGAGCCCTGCCGTGTGGAGGATGCGGAAGTCCGTGGGGCGCACCCCTGCTCGTCACGCCCGCGTGAGCCCTGCCCTGTGGAGGACGCGGAAGTCCGTGGGGCGCACCCCTGCTTGTTCCAGGGACTCGCGCGCTCGGGCGTCCACGAAGGTGGCGCGCTCCACCTCGCGCTGCGCGGCGTAGCGGGTGGTGACGAGCCCGGGCAGGTGGCCCGGGTGACACATCCACTCGGTGACGCCTTCAGCGGGCAGCGACGCGACGGCCTCGGCGAAGCGCTCCTGCGTCCAGTACGCCGCCTCGCCGGACTCGCCCACGAAGTGGTCGTTCGTGGCCACGCCCCGGGCCCTCAGCGCGCCGCGCATCTCCGCGTCGATGGAGCGCACCGGCAGGCCCGCGCGCCTCGCGACGCGCGCCACTCCCTCCAGGACGCGAGGATGCCGGTGCAGGTGCTTGTGCACGTCGAGGTGCGTGGCGGCCTGGCCCAGCAGCCGCTCCAGCCGCTCCAACTGCGCGAGCGCCTCCGCCTCCACCACGTCCGCGGGGAGCGCGGCTACGCGCGCACCGTCGAGGCCTCCGTCCCCGGTGCGCCACTCGCGCGGGAAGCCGGGGGCCACGGGCGCGCCCCGGTCCAGGTTCAGGTGCAGCCCGATGGCGAGCCCCCGCGCCTGTCTCGCGGCGGCCTCGGAGTCCGGCGCGTTCACCAGCAAGGTCGCGGAGGAGACGACGCCCTCGCGCAGCGCCTGGAGGAGGCCCCGGGTGATGCCGGGGTCGTAGCCCAGGTCATCGGCGTTGATGATGAGGGCGCGGGGCGGCGAGGCGAGCCTCCTTCAGGGGCGGGGACGCGCCTGGAAGAAACGCCACATCTGGAGGGTCGCGTCCAGGTCCGTCGTGCCGTCATTGTAGAGGGGCTGGCCGGGCCACGCGTGCTTGCCGCCGGTGATGGTGCACAGGCTCGCGGTGGCGCTCTCCGGCTGGCAGCCCGTATACGCCACGCAGGTGCTGTCGCCCTGCTGATACGTCTGCTGCTGCGGGCCGGTGCAGCCGTTCAGCTCCGCGAAGCGGCGCACGGACTCCGGCGCGGACGGGTAGCGCTTGCCGCCGGCGACGTTGTCGCCTCCGTCGTAGAGGATGGTCGGGTCCGCGCTGCCGTGGAAGTGGAGCACCGGGACGGGCCGCGACGGGTGGCAGTCCGTCAGGCCCTCCATGCCCGACACGGGCGCGATCGCGGCGATGCGCTGGGCGCGCTCACAGGCCAGCCGGTAGGAGAAGAAGCCCCCGTTGGAGAAGCCGTTGGCGAAGACGCGGCGCGGGTCGGTGCACACGCGGGCGTCCAGCTCCGCGAGCAGCGCGTCCACGAAGCCCACGTCATCCACGTCGGCGAGCTGCGCCGGGCCACAGCAGGCCTCGCCGTTCCAGCCCCGCGTGTCCGCGTCGCCCCGGCCGTAGATCTCCAGGAAGTTGAGGCCGCGCGGGTACACCGCGATGAAGCCCTCCGCGTCCGCCAGCGTGGAGAACCCGGTCAGCTGCTCCTGCTCCTCTTCATTGGAGCCGAAGCCGTGGAAGCTGAGGACGACGGGCGTGGGCTTCGTGGCGTCGTAGCCGGTGGGGACGTGGACGCGGAAGGCGCGGGTGTGGCCGCCGTGCTCGACGGTCCAGTCGTAGGTGCCGGGCGCCGCGGTGAGGCCCGAGCAGGCCGTGCGGTCCGCCGGGGCCACGTCCCCGGAAGACGCGCCCGGGAGCTCCGAGCCGGGACCCTGCGGGTCGTCGGACGTGGAGCCGCACGCGGCGGCGGTCAGCAGCAGGCTGGACGCGGCGAGGGCGGGGAGGTGAAGGCGCATGGGCAAAGCTAGTTCCCCGGACCGCACTCCGCCGCGAGCGCCAGCGCCCGGTCCGGGAACCTTTCCGCCAGCGTACGTTTCACCTCTTCCACCCCGGCGGTGTCGCCTTCGTGCGCGTGCAGCTGGCAACGCGCGGTGAGGGCGCGGGGATCGTCCGGAGCCAGACGCTCGGCCTCGCGATATTCGCGCTCGGCGCCGCGCAGGTCGCCCTGCCGGAAGAGGACGGCGCCCAGGTACGAGTGGGCCACGGCGAGCGTGGGGGCCTTGCGCTGCGCGCGCTTGAGCAGGCTGACGGCGTCGTCCAGCTTCTCCTGGCGGAAGCGCACGAAGCCCAGCTCCGCGAGGGACTCGGCGTCGTCGTGCTGGCGCGTCCAGGCGGACAGCACGGTGGCGGCCTCGTCCAGCCGGCCGCCCTGGGACAGGAGCTGTCCGTAGCGGGGGGCGACGTCCGCGGAAGCAGGCGCCTGCGCGTAGGCCTTCGCGAGCGCGGTTAGCGCGCCGGGCACGTCGCCCTGGCGGGCCCGCAGGTCGGCCAGGGCCAGGGGCGCGCGGACGTCCTTGGGGGCCAGGGCGGTGGCCTCGTCGATGGCGCGCTCCGCGCGCTTGCCCATGCGCAGCTCGGTGGCGGCGCGCGCGGCGAGCAGGTGCGCCTCCGCCTCCTTCGGGAAGCGCGCGACGTAGGCCTCCGCCAGCGCCAGGGCCTGCGAGTGGGCGCCCGCGTCGAGCAGCAGCGTGCCCGCGCGAGCCAGCTCCGCCGCGGTGGCGCGGACG
>JAFADT010000687.1 GCA_023424585.1 Pseudomonadota bacterium | reverse complement strand
GCGCCCCCGGGGAACGCTCTACGTCGCGTGGCGCAGGGCCGCCGCACCCACGGCCCGCTTCCTCGCGGTGCGCGACTGGCTCCTTGCCGGATAGGCGCTTTCAAAGGACCTGGGCGCGGAGGGAGCGCACGTCCGCCTGTCCTCCCTCCAGGGAGGTGAGGGCGCGCGGCCGGGCTCCGGCACGGACGGTCGTGGTTCCCGGCGGGGCAGGGTGTCCCCATCTTTCCCTTGGGGAAAGCGAGCCCATGCCGCCACGGAGGGGGTCTCCGTCGGAAAGCGGGCTCCTTCGCACGACGCGGGAGGACGTGGCCAATGCGGAGAACGCGCGGGACGGCGGGCCTGCTGGTGCTGGGCCTGGTGGGGCTCGGAGGGCTGTGGGCGTGCAACGGCGAGCCGGGGCCCGGCGGACCTTCCGCGAAGCACCGTGAGGGCCGCTCGGAGGTGCTGCGAGGGCTGATGGCCTCCAGGGAGAACGTGGACCCCAAGGCCCTGAAGGCCGCGGGCGCGGAGGCGAAGGGCACGGCGCCAGCGCCGACCTCGGAGGGAACGGGGGGCTCCGGTCAGCCGTCGCGTCCGATGGGCTGGTCCGCGGGCCGCGTGTCCTGGGTGGGCGACGACGAGCTGCTCTTCGTGGACGGCCACGGTCAGGAGCAGGAGGTCCGCGTGGACGAAGCCACGCGGATCAAGCGCGGCGACGCGAACGCGCAGCTGCGCGACATGTCCGAGGGCGATGAGATCCGCGTCACCTACGAGGACCAGGGCCAGGAGTGGATCGCCCGGGACGTGGACGCGGTGCCCGCGCAGCCGGCGCCCAGGCCCGACCCCGAGTCTCCGCCCCTGCGCTGACTAGAACGCGCCCCCATCCGCGCGCCGGCCAGGCGAGGACCGCAACCCGGGCGTCAGCGTGTTGTGCAGCACGAAGCGCGCGTCCGGCGTCAGGCCCGGGGAGCGGTTGATGGACACCGCGTCCACGGTGCTGAAGTACTCGACGCTGTCCACGCTGCCGCCGTCGGTGCGCATGAGCCGCACCACGTCCGACGTGTTGTTGAGGCCCAGCGTCCCGGTGGAGGCCGCGACGGTGTCGGGCGTGCCGGGCGCGAAGCCCTCCGGCCCGCCGAAGACGACCAGGGGCCGGCCCGGCGCGAGCACCGTGCCCGGGGCGAAGACATGGCGCTGGGCCAGGGCGTCCCACAGGCTCCAGCCGGACAGGTCCACCGGGACGGCGCTCGCGTTGTAGAGCTCCACGAACTCGTGCGCGGTGCCGCCGGGGAGCGCGGGCTCGTTGGCGAGCAGCTCGTTGATGAGCACGCGGGGCTCCGTGCGGGTGAACCAGATGCGGCCGGGGCTCATGTCGAAGCGCGACGCGTTGGCCGTGTCCACCACGCGCACGCGCACCAAGTCGCTCTCCACGTCCGGCACGGTCCAGGTGAAGGTGCCCGCGTCCGCGCGCACCGAAGCGGCCACGACCTTCCAGGTGTCGCCGCTGTCGTAGGTGGCCTCGATGCGCACGGTGTCCACGCCCAGCGAGCGCCACGTGACCGTCAGCGGGGAGCCCACGACGAACGTGCCGCTCAGCGGCGCGGTGAGCCGCACGCGCGGGCCGGGCACGCCGCTCAGGTCATAGCGGGTGAGGACGGGGTAGTGGTCGCTGACGGTGCGCGCGTAGTCCGGGAGGGACGTGTCGGGCCGAAGCACCTGGACCCCGCCGGGCACGGCGAGCACGGCCACCTCGTCGGTGACGAGCGTGTGGTCGATGACGTCGTCGTACTCCGTGGTGGTGCGGGCGTTGGCGTCGGTCAGCTCCCGCGTGAGGAACGTGTAGTGCGTGGGGTCGTCCAGGAAGTTCAGGTAGGGCGAGGGCAGCGCGACGCCGCTCTCCTTGGAGATGGAGTGGTCCAGGTCGTCGTTCCAGTCCCCGATGACGAGCACGCGGGCCTCGGGCAGCCACTGGTCCAGGTAGTTCTTGAGGGCGACCGCGGAGCGCTGGCGCTGGTCGTAGGACGTCCGGTCCTCGAAGGCCTTCATGTGCGTGACGATGACGACCAGCGGCGCGTCCTCGCCGTGGATGCGGGTGGTGAAGTCCACGCGCAGCGGCGGGCGTCCGCCGAAGTCCGCGGCCTGCGCGGTGAGGATGACCTGGGCGCTGCGGTAGGTGAGCGAGCGGTCGTAGAGGATGCCGGGCTTCTGCTCGCCAGCGGAGTACTGCGACGTGCCGCTGAGGACGTAGGTGGTGTTGTTGGCGAGGAAGCCGCTGTAACTGCCGGGCAGCCCCGCCATGAGCGTGTTGAAGTCCGCGGTGTCCACCATCTCCACCAGGCCCCAGACGTGGGCGCCCGCGTCGAGGATGACGTCCCGGGCCCCCGCGACCTGGAGGTCGTCGGGCACGCCGCCGTCGGAGGTGGAGTTCACCGGGCCCTGGTTGGGCGCGCCGAACCACTCCAGGTTCCAGTGGCCCACGGTGAACAGCGAGAGGGGCGGCTGCACCCTCACGATCAGCCGCGCGGACGCGGTCTGGCCGTCCGCGTCGCGCACGATGGCGGTGAAGAGCGTCGAGCCCGCGGCGGTGGGCGTGCCGGACAGCGCGCCGTTCGCGGAGAGGGTGAGCCCCGCGGCCAGCGTCCCGGTGAAGCTCCAGGTGAACGGCGCCCGCCCGCCGGCGGCGGTGAGCGTCATGGCATAGGGCTCTCCCACGCGCCCATCCCCGAGCCCCTGGGTGCTCACGGTCAGCGTCGGAACGCCGCCACCATCCGGCACCCCCGCATCGGTGGACGTGCCGCCATCGGACGGTGAGCCGCCATCGTTCGGTACACCGCCGTCACTCGACGAGCCGGCATCGTTCGACATACCGCCGTCGCCCGGTACGCCGCCGTCACCCGACGAGCCGGCATCGTTCGACACACCGCCATCGCCCGGTACGCCGCCGTCACTCGACGAGCCGGCATCGTTCGACACACCGCCGTCGCTGGAGGTGCCGCCATCCTCGGGTGTACCCGCGTCGCCAGGCACACCGCTATCGACGGACTCGTCACCCGCGTCAGGTGTCCCGCCATCGTCGGGGATGCCGCCGTCGGAAGGCACGCCGCTGTCGGTGGACACGCCGCTGTCGGGAGTCCCGCTCGGAGCCGAGGGCGTGGAGCTGGGACACGCGGCGAGCAGCAGGGCGAGGACGGGCGCGACGATGCGAGCGAGGGACATGGAAGCCATCCGGTCCAGGTGCCGGAAAGGGAGCGCGGCCTACCGCGATGACGGGCGGTGCATCCCCATGGCTCCAAGCGTGACACATCCCCCTGTCATCAAGAAGAAGGGCCGCGCCCACCAGGAGTGGACGCGGCCCTTGTCACAGCAGGGGCTCTGGCGCGGCGATTACGGCGTCGGGCCGCCCGGGGTCACCGTGGTCACGAACGCGAAGTCCGCGTTGTTGTTGTTCGTGTCATTGCCGTTCGGGGTCCGCTGCAGGGAGCCCACGGTGGCGTTCGAGTCCGCGGCGGTGGTGCGCGCGCCCTCCTCGAAGTTCAGCGTCTTGTCACCCGCCGCCGTGGCGATGGTGAACACGGCGCTCGGGACGGGGGAGCCACCCGCCTCGTAGAACACGCTGTCGAGGAGCGTGCCCGCCACGGTGTCGAGCAGGCCCGCACCGTCACCGGTGCCGTTCTGGATGATGTCGGTGTTCGCGCCGGAGGCCGACTTGAGGACCAGCCGCAGCGTGCCCGCCGGCAGGTTCGCCGAGGCGAAGAACGGATCGGATGCCGCGACGATGTAGCCGCCCGCGGGCAGCGACGTGACCGTGTTGCCAGCCGCGTCCTTGGTGTTCTTCAGCTCGAAGCGCAGGTACTCCTTGCGCGCGTTGCTGGGGGCTTCGCCGTTCACGAACAGCAGCTCGACGTTGGTCAGGTCCGCCGCCTCGGTGCCGCGGTTGTAGATCTCCAGGAACTCCGCGTTGTCGCTGCCCACGTTGTCGTAGTCGATCTCGTTGATGACCAGCGACGGGCCCGTCGGGGGAGGCGTCAGGCCGGTGAACGTCGCGGTCTTGGCGGCCGCGTCCACGGCCTTGCCAGCCAGGTCCGTCACCTCGCCGTTGACCGTCACCGTGTACTCCGTGCCACCCGTCAGCTCCGCCGTGGTCAGCGAGACCTGGTTGCCCGTGGCGGTCGCCGCCGACACGGCCACGGACGGCGTGAGACCGAAGTCCTCCGCCTGCACGCTGGCCGCGTTGAGCTTCCGGTCGAACGTCAGCCGCACCTCCGTGGAGCTCAGCGGACGCGCCTCGGTGAGCTTCGGCGCGGGGCACGATGTGATGGTGAGCTGCTCCGGCGCGAACACGGACACCTGGGGCTGGGCGGTGAAGCGCCAGACGATGCCGGTGGGCACGGTCACGTCGCAGCCGGCGACCAGGTCCAGGTCCGTGGACAGGGTGGTGGGCATCCGCAGGCGCAGGGGGCTGGCGGTCGGCTCACCCACGGTGTCCAGCGGGAAGGCGGTGAAGGCCGCGCCGCTGCCAGCGCCCGCCTCCAGCTTGCCGGACACCGTGACCAGGCGGCTCTCGTAGGCGGCGGTCGTGCCGGCGTCCTCGAAGGTGCTGACGGCGTTCGCGTCCACCTTCAGGCCCGGGGGCGTCGCGGTGTCCAGGTTCCACACGCCGTGGTTCTTGCTCACCACGGTCAGGTCCGTGACGGTCTTCGCCACGTTGAGGCCGCTGATGATCTCCTTCTCCGTGACGTTCAGCGTCACGCGGTCACCCACGGCGACCGAGGTGGGGGACGCGGAGCCGCGCACGAACATCGCCGGGCCGTTGGCCTCGGCCTGAAGGAAGAAGCCGGCGGCCTCCGTGGCCGCGCTGCCCGCCACCTCGGGCTTGATGAAGGTCACGAACGCGCCGCTCACGGGCAGCGGCGTGGTCTGCGCGCCCGCCGGGGCCGCGATGAACGCGGCGATCTGCGCGCTCGTATCCGCCGGCGGCGTGGTGACGCCGGAGGGCTCGCAGGTGTTCGTCTCGATGTTGCAGGACTCGGTCAGCGCGCAGGCCGGGCTGCACGCCTGGGGCTCCGTGCCGCCGTCCGTCTCCGTGCCCGCGTCCGTCTCCGTGCCGGCGTCGGTCTCCGTGCCCGCGTCCGTCCCGGTGCCCGCGTCGGTCTCCGTGCCCCCGTCCTCTTCCGGGGGCGTGTTCACCGTGCGCAGCTCACACTTGTTCTCCACGCAGGCATACGCCTGGCCCGCGGGCGGCGTGCCCTTGTCCCGACAGTCAAACTGATCAACACACTCGTCGCCGCAACCCGTGCCGACCGTGACGAACACGGTGGTCACGAGCGCCGGCAGCCAGCTCCGCTTCAGGCTCTGCTTCAGCATGTGAATGCCTCCCAAATGGGGGTCCAGATTGCAGGTGCGGTCCCCCTTACACCCGAAGACAGAGGGGCGTCCATTTGCCAGACCACCTGCCACGTCCCTGTCACTTGACGGGACATTGCGGTGCCTGGAAATCAAAGAAAGTCAGGGACTCCTCCGCCCTGGACCTGGCCTGGACGGTGGACCCGCGTACAGGTCGATGACCTCGCTGATGCCGCGCTGACACACCGCGCAGAAGGGCACCCGGTCCCGGGTGAACATCACGCAGTCCGTCTGGGGGCGGAAATAACCCTTGGCCTCGTAGTGGGCCCCCTCGAAGGCGCCCACCTTCCCGGAGACCTTCTGCGTGCCCAGGAACTTCTCCTCCCAGCTCCGCTGCTCCGTGAAGAGCGCGTCCATCTCCGCCTCGGGTTTGCGCTCCGCGCGAATCTTCTGCCGGCGTTGCTGCACCTGCAGGGCATGCGCGTCATAGGTGGCCTGGTTCCAGGGCGTGGGCAGCGGGGTGCCGGGGGCCACCAGGTCCTTCCACTTGAGCTGGGCGGGGTCGTGGAGGGCGGTGACGTTCTTCTCCCAGGGCTCCACCCGCTCCGCGGGCGCGGTGCCGTAGACGGGGGCGGAGGTGTAGTACTCGTCCGCCAGCCCCGCGAAGTGGTGGCCGAACTCGTGGACGAAGACGTAGGGGGCCCAGAGGCTGTCGGAGGCCACGGTGCTGAAGAGGTTGAAGATGCCTCCGCCGCCGTAGGTGTTGCCGTTGGACAGGATTTCGATGAACTCGTAGGGCGCGAAGGCGGCGGTGTCGCGCAGCGCGGCGTTGTCGAAGGTGAGGATGTAGCGCTCCGCGCCGAAGGCGTCGTAGGTGGAGCCCAGGGGCGGGCGGCGGTGGACGCCGGTGGAGGGCCGCGAGATGCCGGACTCGGCCGCCGCGGGCATCAGGCCCCAGACGTTGAAGTCCGCCTTGCGCTCCTTGAAGGGGGAGAAGCTGAAGAGGGTGTCCACCAGCTTGCGCGCGTCCTTCTCGAACTTGGCGCGCTCCGCCTCCGTGTAGCCGTCTCCCAGGATGAGGAAGTCCACCTTGTCCTGCGGCGGCCCGTTCTCCAGCAGCTTGAGCAGCGGGCCCGGCGCGGGCGGCGAGGACGGATCCACGAAGGGGTCCTTCGGATCCACCACCAGCGACCAGACTTCACGGAAGGCGTTCTGCTCGTCGCGCTTCTTCAGGATGACCTGGACGGGGCGGTCCGGCGTGGGGAAGCGCAGCGACTCACTGAACGTGCGGTGGGCCTGCTTCGCCTCGTCCGTCAGCTCCCACTCGCCGAAGATGGAGGCGAAGCCGCGCGAGTACAGGAGCCGGTTCGTCTGCCGATCCCTCACCTCGAAGAGGTACTTGCCCAGGTTCGTCTCGTCGAGGGCCCGCGCCGGGTGGCCCGGCCAGGGCAGCGGCTCCACCACCAGCCGCTCCAGGCTGAAGCGCTCCTCGGTGGCGTTGCCGGTGTGGAAGTAGTCCACCCGAAGGGTGCGAGGGGCCGCGGCGGAAGCGCTCGCGACCAGCAGCAGGAGGGCAAGTAGGGCTCGCGTCATGCGCGGCACTCTACGCCGTGGATGCGAGGCTGGCGCGCCGCCTGTGTACAAGCGCGGCCTCCAGGACGAATGGGAAAGACAGTCCGCGTGGTGGCGGGCTCACTCCACGCGGGAGTGAGC
>JAFADT010000674.1 GCA_023424585.1 Pseudomonadota bacterium | reverse complement strand
GAGCAAGGTGGTGCTGGGCAACGACGTCCAGGTGGCGGTCGCGGCCGAGTACAAGCTGGGCGCGGGGCGCGGCTACCGCTCGGTGCTGGGCGTGTGGTGGGGCACGGGCGTGGGGGGAGGCCTGGTGCTCAACGGCGTGCCGTGGCGCGGGCAGGGCTCCGCTGGGGAGATTGGCCACATGGTGGCGAAGCCCAACGGCGCGCGCTGTGGCTGCGGCCGGCGCGGCTGCCTGGAGGCCTACGCGGGGCGCGCGTGCATGGAGCGCAAGGCGCGCGCGGCCGCGAAGAAGGGGGAGAAGACCGTCCTCTTCGACATCATGCGCGAGAAGAAGCGCACGCGCCTGTCCAGCGGCGTCTGGGCGAGCGCGCTGAAGCAGAAGGATCCGCTGGCGACGCGGCTCATCGAGCGCGCCATCGACATGCTGGGCGCGACGCTCGCCTCCGTCATCAACCTGCTGGACGTGGAGGCCATCGTCCTCGGTGGCGGGCTGGGGTCGCGGCTGGGCCCCCTGTACCTGGGCCACATCCAGGACGCCATGCACCCGCACCTGTTCATCACGGAGCGCAAGCCCGCGATGCGCATCGCCGAGCTGGGCGACCTGTCCGGCGCCATCGGCGCTGCTCTGCTCGCCGGCCCTCGGATGTGAGCTATGAAGCGCGCGCATGCGCGTGCTCCTGGCCATCCACCACCCGCTGTCCCAGGACCTGGGCGCTCCCGGCGTGACGCTCGCGCTGGGCCGCGCGCTCCAGGCCCGGGGCTGCGCCGTGGACTTCTACAGCTACGGCGAGGCCTTCCCCGGCGTGGAGCGCCTCACCGCGCTCCACAACCTGCGCTTCCCGTGGGTGCTCTCCGCGCACCTGGCCCGCGCGGCGCGCCGCTATGACGTGCTCGACGTCACCACCGGGGACGCGTGGCCCTGGGCCCAGGCGGGCCGCCCCGGCGCCGCCCGCCGCCACGCGCTGGTGACGCGCAGCCACGGCCTGGAGCACTCCCTCTCCCGGCGGATCCGCGCCGACGCTCGCGAGGGCCGGCTGCGCCTGAGCTGGAAGTACCCGCTGTACCACGGCGGCTTCCGCCTCTGGGAGGTGGAGCGGACGCTGCACCTGGCGGACCACTCCATCCTCCTCAACGAAGGCGACGCCGTCTTCGCGCGCGAACAGCTGCGCGTCCCCGCCTCGAAGCTGAGCGTCATCGGCCACGGGCTCGACGCGGCCTTCCACGGCCTGTCCCTGCCGGCGCCGCCCGCCGAGGGCCCCTTGCGCCTCGCGATGGTGGGCTCCTTCCTCCCGACCAAGGGCATCGGGGACGTCATCGCCGCCGCGACCCGGCTGCGGGCCGAGGGGCTCGCCTTCACCCTGACCCTCTACGGCACCGGCGTCCCCGAGCCCGAGGTCCGCGCCGCCTTCCCGGCGTCGCTCCAGCCCCAGCTCCACGTCGTCCCCCGCTACGCGAACGCGGCGCTGCCCGGCCTGCTCGCGCGCGAGGAGGTGCTCCTCTTCGCCAGCCGCACGGAGGGCTACGGCATGGCGCTGGTGGAGGCCATGGCCGCCGGGCTCGTGCCCGTCTCCACCCCCGTGGGCGTGGCGCCCTCCGTCGTACACCCCGGCCGCACGGGCCTGCTCTTCCCCCTCGGGGACGTGGACGCGCTGGTGGCCTCGGTGCGCGAGCTGGCGGCGGATCCGCCCCGGCGGTACGCCCTGCGCCGCGCGGCCCAGGCGGAGGTGCGGGGACTCACCTGGTCCGACATCGCCGCCCGGACCCAGGCCCTCTATGAAGAGGTCCTGCGAGGCCGGGCTGACAGCAGGTAGTCAGGCGCATCGTTCCAGCCCCGTGACGTCGGGACATTGACGTGCCGCTCGGGGGGCCGTCACGATGCGGGGCGGACGCTCCTCTCGCATGGTCACCTTCTTCGTCGCCTTCCTCGTGGCGCTCCTCGTGGCGCTCGTGCTCACGTGGCGCGTGCGCGAGCGCGCGCTGGCGTGGGGCTGGCTGGACCCGGTGAGCTCCAGCCGCAAGGTGCACGTGCGGCCCATCCCGCGGCTGGGCGGCATTGGCATCGTGGGGGGCTTCTTCGCGCCGCTGTGCGCGCTGTTCCTCGTGGACTCGGGGGTGGGGGACCAGTTCCTCGCGCAGACGTCGCTCATCGTCGGCCTCTTCGTGGGCGGCGCCATCATCGCGGGGCTGGGCTTCTACGACGACCTCAAGGGCGCGGGCGCGAGGCTGAAGTTCTCCGTGCAGTTCGCGGTGGCGCTGGGCCTGTACGCGCTGGGCTTCCGCATCGAGGTGCTGGCCAACCCCTTCGGCGCGGAGCTGACGCTGGGGCTCCTGAGCCTGCCGCTGACGGTGCTGTGGGTGGTGGGCGTCATCAACGCGCTCAACCTCATCGACGGGTTGGACGGGCTGGCGGGCGGCGTCGCGTTCTTCGGCGTGGGCACCCACCTCCTGCTCGCGCTGATGCGCGGGGACGTGCTGCTGTGCCTGCTGATGGTGTCGCTCGCGGGCGCCATCCTCGGGTTCCTGGTGTTCAACTTCAACCCGGCCTCCATCTTCATGGGGGACACGGGCAGCATGTTCCTGGGCTTCGTGCTCGCGGCCGTCTCCATCAAGACGTCGTCGAAGAGCGGCACCGCGGTGGCGCTGCTCGTGCCGGTGATGGCGCTGGGCCTGCCCATCATGGACACGCTGCTGGCCATGGTGCGCCGCTCGATGCTGGGCAGGCCCATGTTCAGCGCGGACAGGGAGCACATCCACCACCGGCTGATGAGCCGCCTGCTGCTGTCCCACCGCACCACCGTGCTGGTGCTCTACGCGCTGTGCACGCTGTTCATGGTCACCGCGCTGGCGCTCCACTTCGCCAACAGCGTGCAGAGCGCGCTGCTGCTCAGCGGCATCGGCGTGGTCATCATGGTGCTGATGCGCAAGCTGGGCTACCTGGACATGCTGCGCCACATGGACGTGCTCCAGCAGACGCGCCAGCGCAACCTGGAGCTGCGCTCGCTGGTGCGCTCCGTCACCGCCGCGGTGCGCGCGGCCGGGTCGTTCCAGGAGGTGTGGAGCGCCGTCCGCCCGCTGTCCGCGGGGCTGAGCCTGTCCGCGCTGGAGCTGCGCCTGCGCCGCCCGCACGAGGACGCGAGCGGCGGCGTCGTCTTCGAGTCCCAGCACCCGGGGGCCGGCGCCGGGGCCGCGCTGGAGGTGCGCCTGGACGTGAAGGAGGCGGACACCCCGCGCGGCGCGCTGCGCCTGGTCTGGCGCGACGGCCGGGCCGCCATCGACCGGGACGAGGAGCTGGCCCTGGAGGTGGTGGCGGACGCGGTGGCGGAGCGCGTGGGCCAGCTCGTGGCGCTGGAGGCCGCGGACCCCGCGCGCATCATCGCGCTCCGGCGGTGAGCCCATGAAGGACGCCCCGGCCCTGCTGACCCTGCTCCGGGCGTGGCCCGAGGCGCCGGCCGCTCCTTCGCCCCTGGACGCGGGCGCCTGCGACGCGCTGGTGAAGGCCGCCGTGCGCCATGGGCTCGCGGGCTTCGTCGAGCACGCGCTCGCGAAGGCGGGCTGGACGCTGACGCCGGAAGCGGGAGCGCTCCTCACCCGCGAGGCCCGCTCCGCCGCGGCGCGGGGCATGCGCGTGCGGTCGCTGCTGTCGCGCAGCCTGACGGCGCTGGCGGCCCTGGGCGTGACGCCGGTGCTGCTCAAGGGCTACGGGCTGGCGCGCAGGCTCTACCCGGAGCCGCTCCAGCGCGCGACGCACGACGTGGACCTGCTGGTGCCGCGCGCGCGGGTGCTGTGCGCCGTGCACGCGCTGGAGGGCATGGGGCTCGCCACCCGGGCCGGCGACGTGGACCGGGACGACGCGCACCACGTGGAGCTCACCGGCCCCGACGGGCTGGTGGAGCTGCACTACCGCGCGCTCGCGGGCTACGGCCTGGCGCTGGAGGGCGACGCGCTGGTGGCGCGGGCCGTGGACGCGGCGCTGGACGGCCAGCCTGTGCGCTACCTGAGCCCCGAGGACGAGGCCGTGTACCTGGCCCTGCACGCGAGCAACCACCTGCTGCAGCGGCTGGCGTGGCTGCTCGACCTGAAGCTGCTGGCGCGGGCGCACCCGCGGCTCGACTGGGACCGGGTGGTGACGCGCGCGCGGCGGACCGGGCTGCCCCACCTGGTCTGGTACGCGTGGGACGCCGCGCACCGGCTGCTCGACGCGCCCGTGCCGCCCTGGGCCCTCAAGGCGCTCGCGCCGCCCCGGTGGCAGCGCGCGCTGGCGACGCGGCTGTTCTCCGGGCCCCGGCTGGTGGGCGCGGACC
>JAFADT010000161.1 GCA_023424585.1 Pseudomonadota bacterium | reverse complement strand
GGGCCCCATCGCGGTGGTGGGGCGCCCTGGACGCGTCGCGGCGTCGCTGGCGGCGTGGCGGCTGGTGCCCTCCCACCAGGTGGCAGACGTGGTGCCCACGACGACACGGGAGCGCCTGTCGACGCTGCGGCGCGCGCTCTCCATCCACGCGGAGCCGCCGCCGCCGGACCTGCGGCCGTTGAAGGTGTCGTGTCTGTGCATCCAGGGGGACCGGGACGTGCTGGTGCCGCCGTCCTCCCTGGAGCGGCTGGCCGCGTCGCTGCCGGAAGGCACGCCCCGGCACCTGCTGCGCGGTGCAGGACATGTGCCCTATTTCTCGCACCCGGACGCGTGCGCGCGGCTGCTCACGCCGTGGCTCCAGGCGCTCTCGCCCGCGGGGCTCGCCGGGCTGGCGGCGGCCCTGGAGGCGGAGGAGGGGGCCGTGGCCTGACGCCGCACGGGGCCTTGACAGCGCGCGCCCCGGGCGACGGATCCGTCCGCCCGTCGGGGGGGTGTACGGACAGGGAGCCGGGAAGTAGTTTCGCCCCCGACGATGTCGACCCGTCCTCTTCGCGCGCTCCTCCTCCTGTCGTTCCTGTCCACGGCGGCCCAGGCCGCTCCTGAAACCGCCCCCGGGCTGGCCGCGTCGCCCGTGCTGCCCACCGTGCCGGCCCAGGCCGCGACGCCCGCGCCCGCGCCTCGCCGCACCGTGCTGCTGCTGGGCGACAGCCTCATCGCCACGGGCTTCGGGGAGTACCTCCAGAACCAGCTCGCCGCGCACCCGCGCATCCGCTGTGAGCGCCGCGCGAAGTCGTCCACGGGCCTCGCCCGGCCGGACTTCTTCGACTGGCTGGAGGTCGGTCAGCAGGAGGTGAAGCAGCACCAGCCGGACGTGGTGGTGGTCATCCTCGGCGGCAATGACGGGCAGGCCCTGCACACGCGGCAGGGGCACGCCACCGTGGCCTGGGGCAAGCCGGACTGGCAGGGCGAGTACCGCCAGCGGCTCACGGAGTTCGTCACCGCCATCTCCGCGCCGGGCCGGAAGATCGTCTGGCTGGAGCTGCCCGCCACGGGCCGCCAGCGCTTCGAGCAGAAGCTCGCGGTGATCCGCGACGTGCAGCGCGAGGTCATCTCCGGGCGCGAGGACGCCGTGCACCTGGAGACGCGGCCCTACTTCACCGACGCGCGCGGCAAGGCGCTGAGCCAGGCCCGCGTCGAGGGCTTCCGCAAGCCCATGCGCCTGCGCATGACGGACGGCGTGCACTTCACCGTGGCCGGCGGGCGCTACTTCGCGAACAAGGTGTACCCGGAGGTGCTGGGCGTGCTGGGCCTGGAGCCCGAGGAGCAGCACACCTCGCGTCCCAAGGCCGCGCCGGCGATGCAGGCCCTGGCCCCCGTGGCTCCGGCGCCCCCGGAGCCGCCGTAGCCTCCCGCCCGCGTCAGGAGTGGCGCGGCCAGGAGTGCTCGCCGCCCGCGTCGGGACGGAGCCGGCGCACGGCGCGCAGGAGCAGCTCCTCGTCGCGCGGGTTGGCCAGGAAGCCGCGCGCGTCCAGCTTGCGCGCCCGGTCGAAGCCCTCGTCGTCCGACGTCCCGTGGACGATGAGCGCGCCCTCGATGTGGACCTCGCCCGCGAGCAGCCCCTCCATGGCCTGGAGGGGGGCGAGCACCACGTCGTTCACCGTCGAGTGCAGCACCTCCAGCGGCGTGGCCACGCGCGACGCGATGCCGTTGCGCGCCAGCGTGCGGGAGATGAGCACCGCGGTGACGGGCGGCCACCCGTAGAGCATCAGCGGGGCGCTGGGCACGGCGGGGCGGCGCGGCTCCGGCGCGGCCTCGGCCGTCTCGCGGATGCCATAGAGGGCGCTGAGCGCGCGGGACAGGGCGCCGTCGGAGGCCAGGTGCGGCTCCACCCGCGCCTTGCCGGACACCGCCCGCACGTCATCCACCGCGTCCAGCGACAGCGGCGCGGGCACGGCCAGGTGGAGCACCTCCTTGTCCTCGCGCGTCTCCAGCCGCAGCGGCACGACGCCGTACTGCCGGGCGATGCGCGCGGGCACCAGGTCCGTCAGGGAGCGGTCGAGCGGATGCCGGTCCAGGTCCACGGCGTCCACGTCGAACTGGAGGGCCAGCCCGCGCAGCACGTCCGCCTCCGTGCACACGCCCTCGCTCACCAGGGCGCGGCCCAGGGGGACATGCACCTCGTGGTGGTGCACCAGCCCCAGCCGGAGCTGGCCCCGGTCAACCACCCCCAGCTCCAGGAGGATCTCCCCCAACGGGCGTCTGGATCCGATCTCCATGCCCACTCAACGTGGCAACCCGCCCCGCCCGCGACGACGGTCGGACGAGGGCCCGGTCGCCCGCCCGCCCTCAAGCCGCGTGAAGGGCGGCGGGGCCTCCTTCACGACCCGTGCGCGGGGAACAGCGCTTCGTAGGCCTCCGGCTTGAAGCCCACGGTGACGGCCTCGCTCGAGACGAGCACGGGCCGCTTCACCAGCTTCCCGTCCTTCGCCAGCCACTCCACGAGCTCCGCGTCGGAGGCCGCGTCGACCTTCTCCTTGCCGAGCGCGCGGTAGCTCTGGCCGCTGGTGTTGAGCCACTTGCGCACGGACACGCCGCTCCGGGCGATCCACTGCCGCAGCTCCGCCACGGTGGGGGGCTGGTCCACGATGGGGCGCGTCTTGTAGGAGACGCCGCGCGCCTCCAGCCACTTCAGCGCCTTCCTGCAGGTGTCACAGCCGGAGTACGTCAGCACGAGGAGGTCATCGGACATGCGCGGGCTTCTACCAGAGCGCCCGCAGGAAGAGACGCGGAGGCCCTGCCTCCCCGCTTGCAGGGGAGGCGGGCCGCCGTGCCCCGGCGCCTGCCCCGCGGGGCCGGGAAGCGCATCCTTTCCCAAGCCATCCCATTCCCCGGAAGGAGACGCATGGAGGGCACTCGCGCCGAACCCATCCCCGCCCTGGAGGAGCCGCTGGAGGGGCTGCCCTCGAAGCGCCGGCGGGGCTGGTGGATTCCAGGGGTGCTGGTGCTCATCGCGCTCCTGGCGTTCATCCTCTCGCGGCACGCGGAGGAGAAGCAGTTCCTGGAGCTCCTGCGGCAGGCCCGGCCCGCGTGGCTGCTGGTGGCCGCCGCGTTCCAGGTGGGCACGTACCTGTGCGTGGCGGCCATCTGGTGGGTGGTCCTGCACCGGGCGAGGCGCAAGGCGTCGCTCTGGTCGCTGGCGCGGCTGTCGCTGATGAAGCTCGCGTTCGACCAGGTGATTCCCACCGGCGGCGTGGGCGGGTCGCTGCTCGTGGGGCGCGGGCTGCGCCGCGAGGGCGCGAGCCCCGGCACCGCCGCCGGCGCGGTGCTGCTCACCGTGCTGTGCTTCTACATCGCGCAGGCGCTGGGCGTGGGCACCAGCCTCTTCTTCCTCTGGCGCAGGTCCGAGCTGAACAGCTGGATCCAGATCCTCGTCACCGGCTTCGGCGTGCTGGCGGTGCTCATCCCCATGGCCATCCTCTGGGTCACCCGGCACCGCGATTGGAAGCCGGGCCGCTTCACCCGGCGCATCCCGTCCCTGGGCGCGATGCTCAAGGCCATCGCGGAGGTGCCGCCCGGGATGCTGCTGGACCCCGGCCTGCTCGCGCGCGGCGTCGTCCTGCAGCTGGCGGTGTACGTGCTGGACGCGGCCACGCTGGGCGCCATGCTCCGCGCCATGGGACAGGACGTCCCCCTGAGCACCGTGTTCGTCAGCTTCATGGTGGCCTCCATGGCGGAGACGGTGTCCATCATCCCCGGCGGCGTGGGCACCTACGAGGCCACGTCCGTGGGCATGCTCAACCTCTTCGGCGTCCCGGTGGAGGCGGCGCTCGCGGGCACCCTGCTCCTGCGCGGCTTCACCCTGTGGCTGCCCCTGCTGCCCGGCCTCTACCTCCTGCGCCACGCCTTTGGCCGCCCGCTCGAGCCCGGCGGGCAGGCGGGCTGAGCTCCGCCGGAGGCCGCGGAACGCCGGACGTCTCCGCGCCGCTTCCCGAGGCCGGCCCGGTTGCGCGATGGTTCGCTCCCGCGTGGACGACACCACCGGCGAAAGCGAAGCGCTCATGAACCAGGGCCCGGCGCTCTTCCTCCACCCCGGCGTGAAGGTCCGCCCGTGCGAGTGGGGCATGGGCGTCTTCACGGACGTCTTCATCGCCGCGGGCGAGCTCATCGAGGAGTGCCACTACCTCAAGGTCCCGCGGCGCCAGTGCCAGGGCGAGCCGCTCGACGACTACGTCTTCGAGATCCGCTGGCACCGCCACGAGGCGCCGCGCGAGGGCGACTGGGTCGCCATCGTGATGGGCTATGGGATGATCTACAACCACGCGAGCGACCCCAACGCGGCCTACAGCCGCGCGGAGGACCGCGATGTGTTCCGTTATCACGCACTGCGGGACATCCACCCGGGCGAGCAGATCTGCATCAGTTACGGAGAGAACTGGTGGAGGGCGCGAGGTGAGGAAGTTCCTCCCTGAGTCGCCGCTGCACCGTGTGCGCACCTGACCGGTGCATTCGCACTTCCTGCGCCGTGAGCGCGGCTTCTTCCTTGAGAAGCGAGGAAACGCCCCGAAACGAAATCCCCGCTATCCGCGTGGGGGGCAACCAGTACAATGCGGGCCGCCTGTGCGCCGGTCGCCTGTCAGGCCGCGCGGGTGCGAGGAATGCCAGACATCATGCCATTGCGTCGTTTCTACCTGTCCTCCGCTCTCGTGCTGTCCGCCTCCGCCTGCACTGGCAACATCGGTGGGCAGGACGCGGAGCCTGAAAGCGCGGCGGCACCCGCGCGGGTGCGCCGGCTGACGCGCGACGAGTACAACAAGTCCGCCTCCGCGGTGCTGGGCACGGAGGTGGACATCGCCCAGGGCTTCGCGGCCGAGGACACCATCCTCGGCTTCTCCACGCACGAGCGGCTCCAGGTGACGTCGCTCCTGGCGGATCAGATCGACACCGCCGCGGTGGCGCTGGCGGAGCAGGGCAAGTCACAGCTCAGCGACCTCTACGCGTGCCCCAAGGGCAAGACGCAGGACGAGTGCGCGCGCGCCTTCATCCAGCGCGTGGGGGAGCGCGCCTTCCGCCGGCCGGTGACGGCGGACGAGGAGGCGGACCTGCTGGCCCTCTTCAACGAGGGCAAGGCGAACGGGACCATGGAGTCGGGCGCGGAGCTGGTGCTCCAGGCGCTCTTCTCCTCCGCGTCGTTCCTGTACCGCACGGAGCTGGGGCCGGAGAACGCGCGCAAGGGGCAGGTCGTGGAGCTGACCCCCTACGAGATCGCCTCCGAGCTCTCCTACATGGTGACCGGCGGACCGCCGGACGCCACGCTGCTCGCGTCCGCCAAGGCCGGCACGCTGTCGTCTCCGGACGAGCGCGAGGCCCAGGCGCGCCGCCTGCTCAAGACGGACGCCGCGCAGGCGAAGCTGCGCCAGTTCTTCATCGAGTGGCTGGGGCTGAGCGGCCTGGCCAAGGTGAACAAGAACAACCTCGTGTATCCGGACTACAGCGTGGACTTCCGCGACTCCATGGTCCGCGAGCGCGACGCCTTCATCGACTTCATCGTGAAGGAGCACTCGGGCTCCGTGGAGGAGCTGCTGGGGGCGAAGTACTCGTTCGTGGACGAGACGCTGGCCAGCTTCTACGGCGGCCTGGAGCGCACGGACGTGAACGACGACACGGGGCTGGGCCGCGTGACGCTGCCGCCGGAGCGCCAGGGCATCCTCACGCAGGCGGGCGTGATGTCCACCTACGCCCACTTCGACTCGTCCTCGCCCATCAAGCGCGGCAAGTTCGTGCTCACGCGCCTGCTGTGCCGCACGGTGCCGGCGCCGCCGGCCAACGTGTCCACCATTCCGCCGGCCCTGTCCGACAACGCCACCACCCGCGAGCGCTTCGCGGCGCACACCAACAACCCGAACTGCGCCAGCTGCCACAAGACCATCGACCCCATGGGCTTCGGCATGGAGGACTTCGACGGCCTGGGCCAGCACCGCACGGAGGAGAACGGCAAGCGGGTGGACGCCAGCGGCGCGGTGATCGCGAAGGACGGCACCACCAGCCTGGCCACCTTCACCGGCGGCGCGGAGCTGGCGCGCTACCTGACCACGAGCGAGGAGCTGGCCAACTGCGTGCCGCTCCAGTTCGTGCGCTACGCCATGGGGCGCGACGAGCACGCCTCGGACGCCGAGCTGCTCGACGCCATGCGCACGGGCCCCTACCGCACGGACCACCTGAAAATCACCGAAGCGCTGGTCAGCCTGGTGCGCTCGGCTTCCTTCACCCAGCGGCGCCTGCCCACCCGTTGAGCCCTGACCTCCATGTCCCGCGACTTCTCCCGACGCAGCATCCTGAAGCTCCTGTCCGGCACGGCCATGGCGGCGCCCTTCGCGCACCTGCTCACCAGCTCCGTGGCCGAAGCGGCGGACGCCGCGCCCCTGCGCTTCATCGCCCTGTTCACGCCCCACGGCTTCCTGCCGGAGTACTGGACGCCCCGGGGCAACGACACGGGCTTCGACATCGACTTCGAGAACTCCGTCCTCCAGCCGCTCCAGCGGCACCGCGACAAGCTGCTGGTGCTGGACGGGCTGGACTACCGCGTCCTCTACGAGCACGGCCGCACCGGCCACGAGGGCGGCCCCGTCACCTTCCTCACCGGCAGCCAGGTGGAGGTGTCCAGCGGTGACGAGCTGCCCAACGGCCCGTCCCTGGACCAGGTGATTGGCAACGCGGTGGGCGGCGCCACCCAGTTCCGCTCGCTGCAGCTGCACGCCTACGAGCAGTTCGGCGCCCAGCACGTCTACAACAGCATCTCCTTCACGGAGAACGGCTCGCGCGTGCCGTTCGAGCTCAACCCCGCCAACGTCTACAAGCGCCTCTTCGGCGGCATGGGCGGCTCCGCAGCGGAGGCGCAGGCCATCCTGGCCAGGCGCAAGAGCCTCCTGGACTACCTCATCAAGGACGCCACGCGGCTGAAGTCGCGCCTGGCGGCCGCGGAGGGCACCAAGCTGGACACGCACCTGGCGGCGCTGCGCGACATCGAGCGGCGGCTCACCCACTCCGGCGCGCTCAACTGCTCCCGGCCGGAGGCGCCCTCCGACGCGCTCAGCGACCTGGGCGACATCAACAACATGCCCGGGCTCACCGAGCTGCACATGGACCTCATCGCCCGCGCGTTCGCGTGCGACCTGACGCGCGTGGTGACCATGACCATCCCCGGGCCGTCCATGCCGTGGATTGGCATCGACGAGGACATCCACAACGACATCGCCCACCGCACGGACACCCAGTCCGAGCCGGAGCGCACCGAGATCCGCCTGCGCATGGTGCAGGTGCAGCGCTGGTACTCCGAGCAGGTGGCGCGGCTGATGGACACGCTCAAGTCCATCCCGGAGGGCAGCGGCACGGTGCTCGACAACACCCTCATCCTATGGGGGAACGAGCTGGGGGACGCCGCCGGCCACATGAACGTGTCCATCCCCACGGTGCTGGCGGGCGGCGCGGGCGGGAAGTTCCGCATGGGCCGCATGCTGTCCCTGCGCCCCGGCAAGGACCCGCTGGGCACGTGGAAGGGCCCGGGCAACCCGCTCCCGGGCGCCGTGGAGCACAACAAGCTGCTCACCTCCATCGCCCAGGCCTTCGGCGTGAACGTGGACCGCTTCGGCCATGAGGACTACGTGGGCACGCTGCCCGGCCTCACCTGAAGCGGCCTGCGGGGGCCTGGAAGGACGACGGGAGCGGGCCCCTTCGTGGACCCGCTCCCGTTTCTCATCTCAGGGGTGGACGGTAGGACTACCCGCCGATCGCGCCGTTGATGAGGGGCGCGAGGATGCTCATGCCGGCGTCTTCCTTGTTGTAGTTGTTGGCCGGCTCGTAGACGCGGACGCGCTGGTTGTTGTTGATGAAGCGCGACAGGAAGACGTCCATGGGGATCATCTCGCCGTGGCAGGCCCAGGACTGCCACGGGCTGTCCAGGTACTCGTACCAGTACTTCTTCTCCATCTTCTGGCAGGCGTGCGAGCCCACGAAGGTGATGATGGTGCTGCAGTGGCTGGCGTTGATGTCGCGCTGGTGCGGGATGAAATAGCTGAAGTTGTTGTACTTGTTCAGCTCGTTCACGAACGCGTCCTGGTCCTGCTTCCAGTACGCGTGGACGGACGCCTCGTCGTTGGGCGTCTTGAAGCGCTCATACGAGTAGCGCGAGTAGTTGTAGTCCATCGTGTAGCCCGTGTACGCGAGCTGATCGTTGGGGAACTCCGTGGCCACCATCTTGTTGATGGAGCCCATGTCGTTGATGTTGAAGCTGGCCGGCAGCTGGTTGAACACCGAGTCCAGGTTCCACGACGAGCGGATCTTGTCGTGCAGCGGGCGCGACAGGGAGTTCGCGTTCGGCGCCATGAAGATGGGGCCGGAGTCGTTGATCATGTACCCCTTGGCCGGGTTGATGGCCTTGCGGATGAAGTAGTAGCCGGCGGAGGTGGACGTGCCGCCCGCGCTGTAGCCCGTCACCAGCAGCTTCTGCACGTTGGGGAACTGCTGCTTGGCGTAGTTCGCCGCGGCCAGCGTGTTGGTGTAGCCGTTGTGGTACCAGGTCAGCGGCGCCTGGCCGCCGGTGGTGTCCACGTACGTCTTGGCGTTGTTGCCGATGTGCACGTCGCCCGTGCAGTACGGCAGGTAGACGATGTTCCAGTCCTTCGTGACCAGGTCCTTGCGGCTGCGGAACGGCAGGCCCGGGTCCGCCCCGTTGACGATGGGGGACACGTACTTCGCCGTGAACTGCGTCATGTAGTCGTCGGAGATGCCGTTGGGGTTCGCCGCGCCCAGGATGCCCAGGCGGCCGCTACACGAGTCGTAGTCCCAGCACGCGCCGCCCCCCTCCATCATGAACAGCAGGTTGGGCGAGTTCGTGCGGTGCACGAAGAACTTGTACTGAGAGCCGTTGCCGCACTTGGTGCCGGGCAGCGTCACCTTCTGCCAGGCGTAGTTGTTACCGCCGTCCACCAGCACGTCGACGATGCCTTCCACCAGCACTTCGGCATGCGCGGCGCCCACGGGGGCGGAGAGGGCCAGAAGGCTCATCCAGAGAAGACTTCTCATGCGGCTTCCTCCAAGAGGGGGAGTGAGTGGGTTGCGGCCGCGGATGATACGTTTTTGGTTATCAGCCGTAAGCAGGGAAGCTTCGCTTGCGGTGAAAATGATGGATTCTGTGTGGAGTGCAGCATTCCATCCGAGAGGGACTGGAATTGTCCCCGCGCGTCAGCCAGGACTTGAGAATTGACGCGAGAGGTCATGTTTTAAATGTATCAATTGCGCGGTGCGTCGCCGGCATGGTGTGACACGGGTTGCGGCGGGCGCGGGGCGCGCGGTATGGCCTTGGCATGAGCACGCGCGCGCGATGGCAGCTGCCCCTGGGCACGGCGGGAGTCCTGGTCCTGGCGGTGGGGGCGTGGC
>JAFADT010000502.1 GCA_023424585.1 Pseudomonadota bacterium | reverse complement strand
GACCTGGCGAGCATCGCCGTGTTCGTGCCCTTCCTGCTGGTGGGCTACGCCTTCGTCTGCGGAGCGCTGGCGGCCGTGCTCGCTCCCTGGACGGGGTGGGCGGGGGCGCTGGCCCTGGTGGGCGCGGTGAACCTGGTGGGCGGCGGCCTGGGCATCCTGCGCGCGGTGAAGCGCATGAAGTCGCGCCAGATGCTGGATGACAGCGTGAGCGAGCTGTCGCGCAGCATGGCGGTGCTCACCACGCAGCCACCCCAGGTGTCGGCGGCACCTGGGGTGAACACGCTGAGGGACACGACGGGAATGGCTTTCAAGGAGCCGCGGGATGGCCGCTAGCAATGGACACCTGCCGCGCACCAGCGCGGCGCTTCGCGAGGAAATCGAGCGCACCCGGGCCGACCTGGCCTCGTCGGTGAGCGCGCTCCGGGTGGAGGTCTCGGAGGTCACGGACTGGCGTCAGTGGGTGCGCAAGCATCCCTATGCCTGCGTGGGGACCGCCTTCCTCGTTGGTTACCTGGTGGGCTCGCGGCGCTGACCGGGCGCGGGCGGGCCCGGATGCAGAAGCTTCAAGACGCAATCGGACAACGAACGCACAGCAGAGGGCTTCCATGGAAATCAATCCGCAGCAGATGGCAGACCGGGCGAGGCAGCTCCAGGAGCAGCTGCCGAACGTGGACGAGGCGCGCCAGAACCTGGTGGACCTGAACCGTCAGGTCGTCGGCTTCATCAAGGAGAACCCGGGCACGTGCCTCCTGGGGGCGCTGGCGGTGGGCTTCATCGTGGGCCGCATCGCGTCTCGCTGACCCGGGGCCTGGAAAGGGAGCACGGACATGACGAACTATTCGGGCACGACGGGCAACGGCGCGGAGCACGGCGGGGACGCGGGCTTCGGCCAGCGCGTGGACCAGCTGGGGTCGGACGCGCAGCAGTTCATCGACAACGCGCGCAGCGCGGTGGCGGACCTGGGGCAGGCCCTGGACTTGAAGGGGCGCGTGGAGCGCAACCCCTATGGCACGCTGGCCATCGCGGTGGGCGTGGGCTACGTGCTGGGAGGCGGTCTCTTCACGCCGCTGACCGGGCGCATCCTGAAGCTGGGGGTGCGGCTGGCCGCGCTGCCCTTCGTGAAGGATGAGCTCCTGGGCATGGCGGAGTCCGCCTTCCAGGGCTATCAGACGGGCCGGGGCACGCCGCCCTCGGGCAGCGTCTAGGAATCGCGAAGCACCTCACGTCTTTCCCCCGAAGTCATTTCCCCGGAGTCGGACATGTTGAGCCTGAAGGACTTGAAGAAGCTGGACAGGGACGATGTGCTGGAGCTCATCGGTCTGGAGACGCGCCGCTCGACGGCGGAGACGGCGCTGCCGGCGCTGGGCATCTTCGCTGCGGGCGTGCTGGTGGGCGTGGGCGTGGGCCTGCTCATCGCGGACAAGCCGGGCAATCAGCTGCGCGGTGACCTGCGCCAGCGCCTCCAGGGCGGCCAGGACAAGCTGGCCACGGCCATCAACAACGCGCGCGGGACGGAAGGCCAGCAGGGCGCCGGCTCCACGGTGCCGCCGGGTCAGCGCACGACCTGATTCCAGGGCCTCCCTGGGATGGACACTCGGGCCTCTTCCCGCGGGATGCGGGGAGGGGCCTTCGTGTTTGCAGGGAAGGGGATGGCGAATGGCTTAGGATGCGAGGCGATGACGAAGAGGCCGCGGACATCCGGTACGAAAACGCGCGGGGCGACACCGCCACCGAGGAACGACACTCCCGTGGATGTTCCCGCCGTGGCCGGGTCCCCGGCGCTGCCCGTGCGAAACACAGACACGCCGTGGACCGGGCTCGCCTCCGGGCCCGACGGCGCGCTCGGACAGCTGCGCGCGCTGGAGACCCTGGAGTCCGCCTACGATGCCTGGGCGGAGCTCAAGCGCGGTCACGCGGCCTCCGTCATCCAGTTCCGCGAGGAACGGTCTCGACTCACACAGCAGGGCTCGTTCCTCCTGGGCGCCGTGCGCGCCGCGGGCATGGACGCCGGCTCGGCGACCCCGGGCCTCCAGCAGCAGGGCGCCGCCGGCGACTTCCTGCGCGACGCCGAAGCCAAGCTGGCCAGGGCCCGTGAGGCCGTCTCCCAGCGCGAAGCCGAGAGCGAAGCCCGCTACCAGGCCGCGTTCACCGAGGTCCGCGCCACGCTCCTGGACCGCGTGAAGCGCTACCTCCAACGCAGCCAGCCCCACCTCACGCTGCTCCTGCGCCGCGTGGGCGCGGAGCGCTCCATCCTCCACGTCTCGCGCGTGCAGCCGGATGAGGCCGTCCTGCTCTGCTACCTGCTCACGCAGCGGGTGCCCTCCCGCTACGGCTTCCTCTTCGACGACTCCACCGAGGACCTGTCCCTCCCGCCCGCCCCCCTCTACGCCGAGGAGTCCGTCGCCTCCGACGCCGTGCGCCCGGATGCCCCGGGCCTGCTCCACGTCATCGATGCGAGCACGGACGTCGTCCCGCTCAAGGGGTTCCTCCCCGTGCGCGTGCCCAGGCCCGGGGGAGGGGAGGACTTCTTCCGCCTCCTCCAGCGCGGCGCCGTGATGGAGGTGGAGATCGCGGACGGCCCCGCCTTCCGCAGCATCCTCACCCGCGAAGAGTCAGAGCGCTTCGCGGGCCACCTCCTGCGCCTCAAGCTGGAGGGTCGCATCGGCCTGGACATCGAGGCGGGGTAGCCCGCCCCTCGCTCAGTTCGTCCGAACGACGCCCACTTCCGCCGTGCCCGCCAGGACGACGCTGCCCAGGAAGAGGTTGTCGGACTCCGGGCCGCCCATGCGCACGGCCTGGAAGATGACCAGGTACGTCTGCCTCGGGCTCGGGAACGCCGTGGCCGGAATCGTCACGCGCGCCTCCCGGAACAGCGCCGGGGTCGCCGCCAGCTGGAGGAACTCCACCGGCGTCGTCGGCACGTTCGAATAGGTGGACTGCCCCTTCTCCCCGTTCGACCCCAGCGGGACCACCGTCACGAAGCCCAGCGTCCGGTCCTGGTTCGCCGGAGGCGCCGGCCGGTCGAACGCGAACGCCGTGTTGGCGTCGAGCCGCACGAAGCCCTCCTCGGGGTGGAACGCCGGGATGGCCTCCTTCGTCGGCGAGTCCTCCACCTGCGCCTCGTACTTCGCCCCGTCCTGCTCCACGAAGAACGAATACGTGGCGCCAGACGCGTACTTCAGGTCGTCCGTGGAGTCGCTCGTCACGCCGTAGCTGCCGCCGCCCTGGCTGTTCAGCGGGACGCCCGCCGCGCTCCCGGCGCGCAGCGTCACCGTGGCCCCGCCCAGGCCCTGCGGCTGCGAGTTCTCCCCCGACTTCGTGCCGAAGAACACGAACGCCGCCGTCTGCCCGGGGAACGTCACCACGTCCCCTCCATGGGTCCCTCCGTCGAAGCCCGCCATCGCGGCCGCGGACACCTCCACCTGCGGCGTCGCGAGCAGCGTGCCCACCATCACGTGGTCCGCCTTGAGCTGGTTCGTCGTCTTCTCCAGGTCACAGGCGAGCGGCGACAGCAGCGACACGGCGGCCAGGGCGGACAGCAACAGGCGTTTCATGGGCACTCTCTTGTACGGGGCACGGGTGACGGCGGCCAACCATACCCCGCGTGTTGCCCATGGGCGCGAGCCTCCGGCGCGGTATCCTGGACGCCGCTCGTGCAACGCCTCCGCATCCACTCCTCCGGCCGCCGGTTCCTCCACCGCCTCGGCTTCTCGCTCGTCATGGCGGCCCTGTTCGGCTGCCTGCTGGGCCTGCTCGTCTCCCAGCGCGTCACGCGCCCCATTCGGCCGGATGACACGCCCGCCCCCCTGCTCTCACCGTCCGGGCTCTTCGAGGCGCTCTCCCACGCGCTCGACGGCGGCGAGCGCGCCTTCTACGACTGGCGCATCCGCCAGTTGGGCGAGGCCTCCGAGCGCTCCGACCGCGTCGTGCTCGTCTCCATCGACGACGACACGCTCGCCGAGGCCCAGCAGGGGCCCCGCGCGGACATCGCCGCGTATCCGTGGCCGCGCCAGGTCATGGGCGGCATGGTGCACCGCCTGGTGGAGGAGGGCGCCTCCGTGGTGATGCTGGACTTCGCCTACCCGGAGCTCAGCCCCCGCGCCTGCGTCACCCCCACGCGCACCGGCCGCGGCGCCCTGTCCCAGGACGACGACGCGTTCCGCGCCCTCCTGGACCAGGACCCCGGCCGCTCCGTGCTCGCCTTCCGCTGGGGCGCCGAGGGCACCCGCACGCTGCCCCCCACCGGCCGCCTGTGGCCCTACCGCGTCCGCCTGGGCAGCTACCCCGGCGTCACCGAGGCCCGCGTCCGCGCCCAGTCCGTCCTCGCCCTCCAGCGCCCCGCGTTCCTCATCCCCGCCGGCAAGGACCTGGAGGTCTGGGCCGGCGTCGCGGACGAGGGCGAGGGCCGCAGCCTGGGCGAACAGCTGGGCGCCGCCTCCGCCTCCATCCAGGAGCGCCGCGCCGCGGACGACGCCTTCCGCGTCGCGCCGTCGGACCTGTTCCTCGCCCTGGCCTCCGTGCAGGTGCAGGGGTTGGATCCGGAGAAGCTCCTGGAGGTGAAGCAGCTCCAGTACCCGGTGACGCCGCTGCTCAGCCCCTCCAGCGCCTACGGCGCCACCACGCTCCCCGCGGACTCCGACGGCGTGGTGCGCGGGGTGCCCCACCTCGTCGCGTACAGCCCGCGCGGCGGCGAGCGCTACGTCCTGCCCTCGCTGCCCCTGGCCACCGCCATGCGGCTCGCGGGCACGCAGAAGCTGCGGTACGCGGACGGCCGGCTCTCCATCGGCGACAAGTACTCCGTGCCCATGGACGCGTCCGGCTACAGCCTCCTGCGCTGGGAGGCGCCGGCCGCCACCCGGGGCGCGCGCGGCCCGCTGGCCCGCTCCATCCGCGCGTGGAACGTGCTGCTCAACCTCTTCGACACGCAGGAGGCGCGGCCCGCCCGCTTCGACCACGACCTGGACGGCCGCGCCGTCATCCTCACCAACACCAGCAGCTACGCCCCCGAGCGCCGGGTGACGCCCATCGGCCCGGGCATCGCCAACGGCGCCGTGCTGGGCCAGGCGCTCGCCAACATCCTCGCGTCGGACGGCATCACCCGCGCGCCGCCCAAGGTGGACATGCTCGCCACCATGGCGCTGGCGTTCATTGGCGCGTTCCTGGCGCTGTCCTTCAGCTGGCTGCTGCGCTCCGTGGGCGGCGCCTTCCTCTTCGTCTGCGTGGCGGTGGCGGCCGGCGCGGGCTACGTGGGCGCCGCGGGCTACGTCTTCGTCCATGATCAGCTGTGGATCGCCGTGGCCGGCCCGCTGTGGTCCGGCGGGCTCGCGTTCCTGGTGACGACCCTCTACGCCTTCCGCACGGAGCAGGACGTGCGCGAGTTCGTCCACAGCGCGCTGGGCCGCTACGTGAGCCCGGAGGTGGCGCGGCTGGTGGCGCGCGACGTGAGCCTGATGAAGCCGGAGCGCCGGCAGATGACGGTGTACCTCTGCGACATCGAGGGCTTCACGCGCCTGTCCCAGGCCCTGCCGCCGGAGCAGCTGGTGCCGCTGCTCAACACCTTCCTCACGGAGATGACCGCCGTGGTGCGCGCCACGGCGGGGCAGGTGGACAAGTACATCGGGGACTCGGTGATGGCCTTCTGGGGCGCGCCCGTGCGCACGGACCGCCACGCGCACCTGGCCTGCGAGGCCGCGCTGAAGCTCCAGGCGGCGCTCGCGCAGAAGCAGCCCCTCTGGGAGAAGCAGTTCGGTCACCGGCTGTCGGTGCGCGCCGGCATCGACACGGGCGACCTGCTGGTGGGCGACATGGGCAGCGAGCTCAAGTCCCACTACACCGTCATGGGCGAGGCGGTGGCCATGGCCGGCCGGCTGGAGGCGGCCAACAAGGAGTACGGCACCCAGGTGCTGGTGGGCCACGCCACCGCGCAGCTCGCCAGCGACGCCTACGTCTTCCGCGAGGTGGACCGCGTGCTCCCGAGAGACCGGCCCCAGCCCGTGCGCCTGCACGAGCTCCTGGGCCGCCGGGGTGAGTTCTCCCAGGAGAAGCAGGCCGGCATCGCCCTCTACGAGAAGGCCCTCACCGCCTACTACGGGCGGGACTTCATCCTGGCCCAGGAGCTGTTCCGCCGCTGCACCGTGGAGCACGGCGACCCGGTGGCCCGCGTCTACGTCCAGCGCTGCCAGCACCTCATCCTCGCGCCGCCGCCCGCGGACTGGGACGGCGTCATCCGCTGGGGCCGCCGCAGCACCGACGTCCGCTAGGCCGGCCGTCAGGGCCGCATGTCGACCCGCAGGGGCACGCCGAAGCGCGTGGTGAAGAACTGGAGGAGGTGGGCGTGCTCGAAGGCGATCTCCTCCGGGCGCTCCGTGAGGTGCGCGTGCTCGGGGACGATCATCAGCGACGCGTCCTGGCCCCGGGCCTGGAGCGCGCGCACGAAGACGTCCGCGTCCGACAGCGACACCTTGGGGTCCCTCGCCCCCAGCTTCAGGGCGATGGGGGCCTCCACCCGGTCCACCCAGGTGATGGGCGAGCTGGCGCGGAGCCGCTCCGCGTCCCGCTCCGGATCGCTGTACTCGACAGCCTTGGCCCGGCGCAGCTCCGGCGAGAGCCGCGAGAGGAAGGAGGCCAGGTCCGTCTTGGCGGCCAGGGCGAAGCCCGCGTCGTAGCTGCCCGCGAAGCGCGTCATGCCCACCAGCGTCTGGTTGCCGCCGTAGCTCCACCCGAAGATGCCCACCTGGGGGACCTCCCCGTCGCGGGCGAAGCGCTGGCGCAGGCAGAGGCTGGCGGCCTCCAGGTCCGTGGCCGCCGCCACGCGCCGAGCATCAGCAGGCCCGCGAGGCCCGGGAGCAGGCGGGGGGCGGGAGCTCGAAGCACGCTCTGCCTCCCAGTCGTCAGTCGTCGCCGGAGTCCGGCTGCCCGAAG
>JAFADT010000498.1 GCA_023424585.1 Pseudomonadota bacterium | reverse complement strand
ACGGGGCGTCCCCCTGGCCCCTGGCGCGGGTGGTCCGCTCCGGCGGCTCGGAGCGGCTCCATGGGCTCGAGGCCCGCTTCGGCCCGCTCCCCTTGCGCGACGGCGTGCCGCAGCCTGACGCCGCGCTCGTCCTCCCGCTGAAGGTCGAGGGCGGGTCGGCCCCGTCGGGGCTGCTCGTGCTGGGCATGTCCCCGCGGCTGCCGGCGGATGCCTCGTACCTGGCGTTCCTGGAGCTGGTCGCTGGCGGGCTGGGCGCCGCCATCGCCGGGGCTCGCGCGCACGAGGACGCCCGGCGGCGCGCGGAGGCCCTGGCGGAGCTGGACCGGGCGAAGACGGCGTTCTTCTCCAACGTCAGCCACGAGCTCCGCACGCCGCTGACGCTGATGCTGGGGCCGCTGGCCGACGTGCTCGCGGATCAGCAACACCCCCTGGAGCCGGGGCACCGCGAGCGGCTGGCGCTCATGCAGCGCAACAGCCAGCGGCTGCTCAAGCTGGTGAACAGCCTGCTCGACTTCAGCCGGCTGGAGGCGGGCCGGATGCGGGCCACCTTCGAGCCCACGGACCTGGGGCCGCTCACCGCGGGGCTCGCGAGCGCGTTCGACTCGCTGGCGACGCGGGCGGGGCTGCGGCTCCAGGTGGACTGCCCTCCCCTGTCCGCCCCCGTGTGGGTGGACCGCGATCTCTGGGAGAAGATCGTCCTCAACCTCCTCTCCAACGCCTTCAAGTTCACCTTCCACGGCACGCTCACCGTCCGCTTGCGCGAGCACGCGGACCGGGTGGAGCTGTCCGTCAGCGACACGGGCACCGGCATCCCCGCCCACGAGCTGCCCCGCGTCTTCGATCGCTTCCACCGGGTGGAGGGCGCGCGGGGGCGCAGCCATGAAGGCAGCGGCATCGGGTTGGCGCTCGTGCGGGAGCTGGTGGAGCTGCACGGCGGCCGCGTCCGCGTGGAGAGCGTTCCGGAGCAGGGCAGCACCTTCACGGTCTCCCTGCCCACCGGCCATGCGCACCTGCCGGCGGATCAGCTCAAGGCCCCGTCGCGCGACGCCGTCCACGCCCCGAACCCGGAGGTCTTCGTCCAGGAGGCGGCGCAGTGGCTGTCGGCCACGGCGGACGCCTCACCGGCGACGGTGCCCGTCCCGGAGGCGCCCCGGGGCGCCGTGCTGGGGCACGTGCTCCTCGCGGACGACAACGCGGACATGCGCGACTACGTGCGGCGGTCGCTGGAGGGGCGCTTCACGGTGACGGCGGTGGCGGATGGCCACGCCGCGCTGGAGGCGGCGCGGACGCACCCGCCGGACGTGGTACTGACGGACGTGATGATGCCGGGCCTGGATGGCTTCGGGCTCCTGCGCGCGCTGAAGGCGGAGCCCCGCACGGCCCACCTCCCCGTCATCCTCCTGTCCGCGCGCGCGGGCGAGGAGGCGAAGGTGGAGGGCCTCACCGCCGGCGCGGACGACTACCTGGTGAAGCCCTTCGGCGTGCGCGAGCTGGTGGCGCGGCTGGAGGGGACGGTGAACGCCGCGCGGGCCCGCGCCCAGCGCGAGGAGCTGCTCGAGGCCCTGAAGCTGTCGGAGACGCGCTACCGGCTGGCCACCCGCGCCACCAAGGACGCCGTCTGGGACCTGGACCTGCGCACCCAGCAGCTGACCTGGAGCGAGGGCATCCACACCCTCTTCGGCTACCCGGTCGACACGGTGCCCCCCGGGCTGGACTGGTGGACGGACGCCGTCCACCCGGAGGACCGCGCGCCGACCGTGGACAGCCTGCACGCCATCATCGACGCGCCCGGCGGCAGCGACTGGCGCGCCGAGTACCGCTTCCGCAAGCACGACGGCACCTACGCCCAGGTGGAGGACCGGGGCTGGGTGGTGCGCGACGCCGCCGGCACGGCGCTGCGCATGGTGGGCGCCATGCAGGACGTCACCCGGCGCAAGGAAGCGGAGGGCCTCCTGCGCCGGAGTGAAGAGGAGTTCCGCACGCTCGCGGAGGCGCTGCCGGAGGCCGTCTTCGTCACCGCCCCGGACGGCGCGGTCACCTACGTGAACGGCGTGCTGACGGAGCAGACCGGCGTGGCCGCGGAGACCCTGCTGGAGCGGGGCTACCGCCGCGTCATCCACCCCGACGACCTCCCCGGCAGCGCCAGGGCCTGGGCGGAGGCGCTGGCGGGCGGCGAGCGCCTCCAGACCGAGCACCGGGTGCGCTACCGGGACGGCCTGTACCGCTGGCACATGGTGCGCGCCATGTCCGTGAAGGACGCGGAGGGCCGGGTGCTCAAGTGGGTGGGCATGTCCATGGACGTCCACGAGCTGCGCCAGGCCCAGGCCCAGCAGCAGCAGCGCGCGGACTTCGAGCAGCAGCTCATCGGCATCGTGAGCCACGACCTGCGCAACCCCGTGAGCGCCATCCTCCTGGGCGCCGCCAGCCTGATACGCCGCGAGGAGCTGGACGAGCGCAGCACCAAGGCCGTCAGCCGGATTCAGACCGCCGCGGAGCGGGCCCACCGGATGATCCGCGACCTGCTGGACTTCACCCAGGCGCGCCTGGGCGGCGGGCTGCGCATCCAGCGCCGCGCGTCGGACGTGCACGAAATCGTGGACGGCGTGCTGGAGGAGATCGAGGCCACGCACCCGGACCGCGAGCTCCACCGGCGCCGCGGCGGCAGCGGCCTGGGCGAGTGGGATCCGGACCGCCTGGGGCAGCTGGCCCAGAACCTGGTGACCAACGCGCTGAAGTACAGCCCCCGGGACACCGCCGTCCTCGTGGAGACCTACGGCGAGGACGACGCCGTCACGCTGTCCATCCACAACGCGGGCGCCCCCATCTCCCCGGAGCGGATGGGCCGCCTCTTCCAGCCCCTGCAGCGCGCCAGCGGCGAGGTGGACACCAGCGGCCGGAGCATCGGCCTGGGGCTCTACATCGTGAAACAGCTGGTGGAGGCCCACGGGGGCACCATCACCGTCACGTCCACCGCCGACGCGGGGACCACCTTCACCGTGCGGCTGCCCCGCGGCGTGGCGGGGCGC
>JAFADT010000376.1 GCA_023424585.1 Pseudomonadota bacterium | reverse complement strand
CCTGCGCGACGAGGCCCTCACCTCCGACGAGCTGGAGTCGCTGCTCTTCGAGCTCTGCTCGCCCGAGCAGAAGCGCCAGATCGTCGAGGAGCTGGACCTGGACTTCGCCTACGGCTACGGCACCAAGGCCCGCTTCCGCGCGAACTACTTCTACAAGATGACCGGCATCGGCGCCGTGTTCCGCACCATCCCCAGCAAGGTGCTGTCGCTGGAGGACCTGAAGACGCCGGAGGTGGTGCGCAAGATGGCGGACCGCCGCAGCGGGCTGGTGCTGGTGACGGGCCCCACGGGCAGCGGCAAGTCCACCACGCTCGCGGGGATGATCAACCACATCAACAAGACGCGCGCCGCGCACGTGCTCACCGTCGAGGACCCGGTGGAGTTCGTGCACGAGTCGCTCAAGGCCCAGGTCACCCACCGCGAGGTGGGCCCGCACGCGTCCAGCTTCGCCACCGCCATCCGCTCCGCCGGCCGCGAGGACCCCAACGTCATCCTCATCGGTGAGCTGCGCACCAACGAGACCATGAAGCTGGCGCTCCAGCTGGCCAGCTTCGGCGTGCTCGTCTTCGCCACGGTGCACACCAACAGCGCCCCCGCCACCATCGACCGCATCATCAACTCCTTCCCCGCGGACGAGCAGGGCCAGGTGCGCGGCATGCTGGCGGAGTCGCTGGCCGGCATCGTCGCCCAGCAGCTCATCAAGACCGCGGACGGCAAGGGCCGCGTCGCCGCGCTCGAAATCCTCGTGGGCAGCCCCGCCATCGCCGCGATGATCCGCGAGGGCAAGGTGTTCCAGATCGCCTCCAAGATGCAGGCCGGCCAGGGCCAGGGCATGCAGACCCTGGACATGCACCTGGAGCGCCTGGTGAAGGACGACGTCATCCTCCCCGACGCCGCCCTGGAGAAAGCCCAGGACAAGGAGAATTTCGTGAAGGTCATCCAGCGGCTGAAGCCGGACTGGGCGGTGCCGGAGACGCTGAAGGCGTGAGCGACGCCCCGGGCGGGGGAAGGCATTTGCATTCTCCCCCCGACTTCGCCTTTGTTCGGAGGTGAACTTGGACCCGCCCCGGCGGGGAGGGTCCCACACTTCCGAGGGGGAAGTCCGTCATGAATGAAGAGCAGGCAGAGTTGATGCGGCAGGCGATGGAGCAGCAGCAGGCGCAGTCCGCCGGGCCGTTCGCCATCGTGATGTCGATCATCTATCTCGCGGTCATCGCCGTCGCGATCGCGGGGATGTGGAAGATGTTCGTCAAGGCGGGGCAGCCCGGCTGGGCGGCCATCGTCCCCATCTACAACCTCTACATCCTGCTCACCATCGTGGGCCGGCCCATCTGGTGGCTTGCGCTGTTCCTGCTGTGTCCGCCCGCGGGGCTCATCGCGGGCATCATCGTGAGCATCGACCTGGCCAGGTCCTTCGGCAAGGGCACGGGCTTTGGCATCGGCATCGCGCTCCTGGGCTTCATCTTCATCCCGATGCTGGGCTTCGGTGATGCGCAGTACCAGGGCCCGGCCGCTGCTGGCGGCGGTGGCATCGCCACGGCGTAGTCCCCCGCGGCGTTCCAGCCGTGAACGGCGGCGGTGGAGTGGCCCATGCGGCACCTCACCGCCGTTCGTGTTTCATGCGTCCGCCATCGCCCGGGAGCCCGACTTCCAGTAGAGCGGGCGGGATGCCTGCACCGCGAGCCTCCTCCCACCCCTCGCTCACCTCCCGCTGCGTCCTGGCGTTGCTGCTGCCCGGAGTGGCCGCCGCGCAGGCACCTGGGGAAGGGCTACTGGCGCGGGTGGAAGCAGCATCCGCCGCGGCACCTCCGGAGGCCCCGGCGGCCCCGACCGTTGGACCGGCGCCGGCCCCAGCGCCCCTGCCCACAGCGACTGCGTCGGACGCCGACGCGCCTCCCGACACCGGCACGGGCACGGTCATCACCGCGACGCGCCTGCCGCGGCCCCTGCGCGACGTGCCCGCCACCACGGTGGTGATTCCCCGCGCGGAGATGGAGCGCAGCCCCACGCTCACGCAGGACGCGCTGCTCCGCACGCTGCCGTCCGCGGCCACCTTCCGCCGCACGCCGTCCCTGGTCGCGGACCCCACCGCGCAGGGGCTCAACCTGCGCGGGCTCGCGCCCTCGGGCGTGGCTCGCGGGCTGGTGCTCCTGGACGGGCTTCCCTTCAACGACCCCTACGGCGGCTGGGTCTTCTGGCGCGCCCTGCCCCGCCTGGGCCTGGACCGCGTCGAGGTCGTCCCCACCGGCGGCTCCGCGCTCTATGGCAGCGCCGCGCTGGGCGGCGTGGTGCAGCTCTTCTCGCGGCCCATCACCGGCCCGGTGCTCGACGCCGACGTGTCCGTGGGCAACCTGGGCACCGGCTTCGCCGCCGCGCGCCTCGCGGACCGCTGGGGCCGCGTGGGCGCGTCGCTGGAGGTCGAGGGCCTCACCAGCGATGGCTACGCCATCGTCCCTGAAGGCCAGCGCGGCCGCATCGACGGCGACACGCCCTCCAACCACGTCAGCGCCCAGGCCCGCGTCGAGGCGGAGGCCACGGACCACCTCGCCCTCTCCGCCCGCGCGGGCGTGTTCCGCGAGACGCAGAACGGGGGCACCCGGTACACCATCGCCAGCGTGGACCTCGCGTGGTTCGCCGCGAGCGCCCGCCTCCGCACGGACGGGGCCGGCGCCTTCGAGCTGGGCCTCTACGGACGCAGCCAGGACTTCTCCCAGGACCGCGCCCGCGTCAGCTCGGCCCGCAACTCCGAGTTCCTCTCCGCCTACCAGGGCGTGCCCGCGAACGACCAGGGCGGCTCGCTCGTCTGGACCGGTCCGGAGATGACGCTGGGCGGAGCCCACGTGCTCGCCGCGGGCGTGGACGCGCGCCGCGCGCACGGCAAGGCCGACGAGCTGCTCTTCCCCGCCACGTACACCCCCACCACGCTCTACGCGCGCAACACGCGGGGCACGCAGGTGTCCGGGGGCGTCTTCGTGCAGGACCTCTACACCGTGTCCCCCGCGCTGGAGCTCGCTGGCACGCTGCGCTGGGACGCGTGGCGCGACCTCGACGGCCACCAGCTGGAGAGCTTCGCGAACGGCACCACCACCGCCACCGACTTCGCGCCGCGCACCGCCCAGCAGCTCAGCCCGCGCCTGGCCGCGCGCGTGCGCCCGCTGGACTGGCTCACCCTGCGCGCCTCCGCCTACCGCGCCTTCCGCGCCCCCACCCTCAACGAGCTCTACCGCCCCTTCCAGGTGGGCACCGTCCTCACCGCCGCGAACCCGGGCCTGGGCGCCGAGCGCCTCTGGGGCACCGAGGCCGGCGTGGAGGCCACCGGCCCGCGCGGGCTCACCGGCCGCGTCACCGGCTTCTGGAACGTGCTGGACGCGCCCGTCACCCACGTCACCCTCGCCGCGCCCCTGCCGGACGGCGCCACCCGCCAGCGCCAGAACCTGGGCCGCGCCCGCGTGCGCGGCGTGGAGCTGGGCGCGGACTGGCGCGTGTCGCGGCGGTGGACCGCGCTCGCCGCGTACACCTTCGTGGACCCCGTCGTCACGCGCGCCCCCGGCCAGCCCGACCTCGTGGGTCTCCAGCTTCCGCAGGACCCCAGGCATCGCGGCGCGCTCGCGGTCACCTTCGACGACCCGTCCATCGCCTCCGTCACCGCGCAGCTGCGCGTGTTCGGTCCGCAGTACGAGGACGACCTCAACACGCGCGGCATGGGCGGCGCGGCGGTGGTGGACCTGTTCGTGAGCCGCCACCTCCTCTGGAAGGTGGACGCCTTCGGCGCGGTGGAGAACCTCTTCGACCGGCGGTACCTCGCGGGCCGCGCGGGCGTGGACACGCTGGCCCCGCCCTTCCAGGCGCGCGTGGGCCTGCGCCTGCGCGACGTGCTCAGCGAATCGAGCGCACGGGCGGCACCGGGCGCACCGGGCCGTTGAACCAGCGGCTCAGCTCCGTCGTGTCGTCCATCCGCTTCGCGGGCGGCAGGCTGGAGAGGAACACGCGGCCGTAGCCCTTGGTCACGATGCGGCGGTCCAGCATCGCCACGATGCCCCGGTCCGCCTGCGTGCGGATGAGCCGCCCGAAGCCCTGCCGCAGCGCCAGCGCCGCCTGCGGCAGCTGGTACTGGTCGAACGGCTCCTCCCCGCGCGCCTGAAGCTGGCGGATGCGCGCGGCCACCAGCGGGTCCCCCGGCGACGCGAACGGGAGCCGGTCGATGATGACCAGGCTCAGCGCGTCCCCGGGCACGTCCACGCCCTCCCAGAAGCTGTGCGCGGCGAAGAGCACGCTGGGCGTCTGGCGGAAGGCGTCCAGCAGCTGCTGCTTGGGCCGCTCCCCCTGGAGCAGGGCCTGATAGGGCAGCCGCGTCGCCGTCAGCTCGTACGCGCGCACCATGTTGCGCAGGGACGTGAAGAGCACGAACGCGCGCCCGCCCGTCACCTCGCACAGCTGGAGGATCTCCTCCGCCGCCGCCTCGATGAAGCCCGGGGCGCTGGGGTCCGGCAGGTGCGTGGGCAGGTACAGCGCGGACTGGCGCGGGAAGTCGAACGGGCTGGGCACCGCCAGCGTGCGCACGCGCGTCACCGGCTGGCCCTCGTCGTCGTACAGGCCCATGCGCCTGGCGAAGAAGTCGAAGCGGCCGTCCGCCGCGAGCGTCGCGGAGGTGAACACCACCGTGTCCAGCGCGCCGTAGAGCCGGTCGCGCAGCTCCTTCGCCACGTCGATGGGGCTCGCGCGCAGGAACAGCCCCTTGCCGCGCGCCTCCGCCCAGTAGACGTGGTCCGCGGACTCGGACTTCTCCAGGAAGGTGAGCTGCTCCGCCATCTCCTCCGAGCGGCGGTGGATGGCGGCCAGCTCCGGCTCACGCTCGCTGCCCGCGAAGGAGGCCAGCGCGGCCAGGCCCTCGCGCACCTGCTCCAGCGCGCCGGCCAGCTTGCCCATGGTCTCCGGGCGCAGCGCCACGGTGGACTCCTGGCTGGACAGCCCCAGCGCGCGCGGCGCCTGGAGGAACAGCGCGTCCGCGTGCGAGCGCACCCGCTGGGCCAGCGCGGAGAGCGTCGCGTGCCGCTCGTCCTTCGCCGGCAGGGCCGCCACCGCGTCGCGCGACAGCTCCTCCAGCCGGTAGTTGGACACGCCGCACCCGAAGTGGCCGCTGGCCGCGTCCTCCAGCGCGTGCGCCTCGTCGAAGATGACCGCGTCGTAGAAGGGCAGCACGCCCTCCGTGCGCTTGCCGGAGCTGCGCAGCGCCAGGTCCGCGAAGAACAGGTGGTGGTTCACCACCAGCAGGTCCGCGGCCTCCGCGCGCTTGCGCATCCGCGTGACGAAGCACGTCTCGTACTGCGAGCAGCGCGAGCCCAGGCACGTCTCCGACGTGGTGGACAGCCGGGACCACGCCGCGAAGGACTCCGGCAGGTCCAGCTCCGCCCGGTCCCCCGTCTCCGTCTGCGTCACCCACTTCTTGAGCAGCGGCCACTGCCTCGCCTCCTCCCGGGAGGCGAACTGGGGGTCCTTCTCGAAGGACTCGTAGCGGTGCAGGCACAGGTAGTTGCCGCGCCCCTTGAGGTACGCCGCCTCGAAGCGCAGCCCCAGCTTCTCGCTGAGCAGCGGCAGGTCCTTGAAGAACACCTGGTCCTGAAGCGTCTTCGTGGCCGTGGACACCACCACCTTGCGCCCCGACAGCAGCGCGGGCACCAGGTAGGCCAGCGTCTTGCCCGTGCCGGTGCCGGCCTCCGCCAGCAGGTAGCTGCCCTCGGAGAAGGAGCGCTCCACGGCGCGCGCCATCTGGAGCTGCTCCGGGCGGTGCTCGTACGCGGGCAGCGCCTCCTCCAGCGCGCCACCGGGCCCCAGCAGGCTGTCGACAGAGAGAGGGCGGGGCGCGGGCGCGGACATGCTTCGGTTCGGGGGCAGGAGGACGGAAAGGCGGCCCCGCAGGATAACAGCGCGCGGCGTCCCCCGCGCGTTCCCTGACGCGGGCGGAGGGCCCTGTCCCCCGCCCGCCCGGGAGGCGGGCCGGCCAGCCCACCGCCGGCCTTCCTCCTAGAAGGCGCCGCGCAGCACCTGCGCGAGCACGAGCAGGAGCACCAGGGCCACCACCAGCACGGAGCCCATCACCACGTTCTTCACCTTGCGCGCCGTCGCCGGCGACGGTCCGTCGGAGGCGAGCGGCACCGCGGTCGTCACCCGGCGCACCACCTCGTCCCGCCCGCGCTGCGCCTGGGCGTCGTGCGGCGCCCGGGCGAGCCGCAGGCGGTACAGCCGGCCCGCCATCGCCAGCTCTCCCCGCAGCAGCGCCTGGGCCAGCAGGCGGTCGTGGGCGTCCCAGTCGTGCCACGCCTCCAGCAGCGCCCGCCACTCCCCGGCCAGGACCTCGGAGGGCTGGTGCTCGTCCGGGATGAAGTTGGCGAAGACCAGCCCACACGCCGAGCAGGACACGGCGTCCTCGCGCATGGGCGCCACGCACTTGGGGCAGTGGCCCGGCGGCGCCTGGAACGGGTCTCCCTCCAGCGCGGACGGCGCCTCCGCGCGCACCACGCGCAGCGCGGCGACGCCGGACCACGAGGGGACCCCGGCGGGCTCCACCGCGGGCACCACGGCCGCGGCGGCGTCGCCTCCGAGCGCGACCCGCTCCTCGG
>JAFADT010000496.1 GCA_023424585.1 Pseudomonadota bacterium | reverse complement strand
GTGGTGGACGGCGCCGCGGAGGCGCGCATCGCCGCGCCCGAGGGCCGCGACCTGGAGGCCATCCACGGCCAGGGCATCCGCGCGAAGGTGGGCGACGACGCGGTGGCGGTGGGCAGCCTGGCCCTCTTCGCGGGCGAGGCCCTCCCCCCGGAGGTCACCGCCGAGGTGGCGCGGCTGGAGGAGGCGGGGCAGACGACGATGGTGGTGCGGCGCGCGGGCCGCTACCTGGGCGTGCTGGGCGTGGCGGACACGCTGCGCGGCGGCGCCCGGCAGGTGGTGCAGGCGCTGAAGGCGGGCGGCATCGAGCGCGCGGTGATGCTGTCCGGCGACAACGCGCTCGTGGCCCGCGCCATCGCGCAGCAGGTGGGCCTGGACGAGGCGAAGGCGCCGCTGATGCCCGTGGACAAGGTGGCGGCGGTGAAGGAGCTGGACCGCACGCACGCGGTGGCCATGGTGGGCGACGGCGTCAACGACGCGCCCGCGCTCGCCGCCGCCGCCGTGGGCGTGGCCATGGGCGGCGCCGGCAGCGACGCGGCGCTGGAGACAGCGGACGTGGTGCTGATGAGCGACGACCTGGCGAAGCTGCCCTTCGCGCTGGAGCTGTCCAGGCGCGCCTCGGCCGTGATGAAGCAGAACCTGGTCATCGCGCTGGGCGTGAGCGCGGTGCTCGTCGTGGCCGCCGTGCTGGGCCTCACGCGCATCAGCCAGGCCGTGGTGCTGCACGAGGGCAGCACGCTGCTCGTCGTCTTCAACGGCCTGCGCCTGCTCGCCTTCCAGCCGAAGGCGCCCGCCACGCCGCCCCAGCCCGCCACGGGCCCGCAGCCCGCCGCCGGTTAGCCCGCGCGCGTCATGCTTGGCGTGCCAACCTCCCCCACGTCCGGAGGAGCGGGCGCATGCGCGGCGTGTTGTCTTCCAGCCGGCATGACCTGAAGTGGATGCACGCAGCGCGTCGTGAGCGGGGGTCCACAGGCGGCGCGCGATGAACGTGGCATGGTGGGAAGCGCCATGCCTGTCAGCGTCTTCGACCTCTTCAAGATTGGGATTGGCCCCTCCAGCTCGCACACGGTGGGGCCCATGCGCGCGGCCCGCACGTTCGCGGTGGGGCTGTCGGACGCGGGGCTGATGGAGCGCGTGACGCGGCTCAAGGTGGAGCTGTTCGGCTCGCTGGGCGCGACGGGCAAGGGGCACGGCAGCGACAAGGCGGTGCTGCTGGGCCTGCGCGGCGACACGCCCGAGGACGTGGACGTGGAGCGGATCCCCTCCCTCGTCGAGCACTGGCGCGCGGAGGGGCGCGTGTCGCTGCTCCAGCGGCGGGTGCTCCCCTTCCGCGACGGCGAGCACCTGGTGATGCACAAGCGCAAGGTGCTGCCCTACCACCCCAACGGCATGCGCTTCACCGCGTTCGGCGAGGGCGGGGACGTGCTGGCCTGCCGCATCTACTACTCGGTGGGCGGCGGCTTCGTGGTGGACGAGCACGCGGCGGCGGGCGCGGATCCGCTGCGCGCGGAGAGCGCCGCGGTGCCCCTGCCCTTCAAGTCCGCGGCGGAGCTGCTCGGGCACTGCGAGCGGGAGCGGCTGCCCGTCAGCGCGGTGATGCTGCGCAACGAGCTGACGTGGCGGAGCGAGGAGGACCTCCGCGCGGGCCTCTTGCGCATCTGGGCGGTGATGCAGGCGTGCGTGACGCGCGGATGCACCACGTCCGGCATCCTGCCCGGCGGCCTGAAGGTGGAGCGGCGCGCGGCGGCGATGTACCAGCGGCTCGTCAGCCGTCCGGAGGCGGGGCTCGTCAACCCGCTGACGGTGCTGGACTGGGTGAACCTGTACGCGCTCGCGGTGAACGAGGAGAACGCGGCGGGCGGGCGCGTCGTCACCGCGCCCACCAACGGCGCGGCGGGCATCATCCCGGCGGTGCTGCACTACTACTGGCGCTTCGTGCCGGGGGCGAACGCGGACGGCGTGGTGCGCTTCCTCCTCACGGCGGGGGCCATTGGCGCGCTCTACAAGGAGAACGCGTCCATCAGCGGCGCGGAGGTGGGCTGCCAGGGCGAGGTGGGCAGCGCGTGCTCGATGGCGGCGGGGGCGCTCGCGGAGGTGCTGGGCGGCACGCCGCTCCAGGTGGAGAACGCGGCGGAGATCGCCATGGAGCACAACCTGGGGCTCACCTGCGACCCGATTGGCGGCCTGGTGCAGGTGCCCTGCATCGAGCGCAACGCGATGGCGTCCGTGAAGGCCATCAACGCGGTGCGCATGGCGCTGTCCGGCGACGGGAAGCACTTCGTCAGCCTGGACAAGGTCATCAAGACGATGCGCGACACCGGCCGCGACATGAAGGACAAGTACAAGGAGACCGCGCGCGGCGGCCTCGCGGTCAACGTCCTGGAGGTCGCGAACCTCAGCGTCGGCCTGCCGGAGTGCTGAGTCCTCCGGCGGCGTGCGGCGCGCCCCCATCCGCGGGGCGCGCGTTGCGGACGCAGGCAGCAGCCCGCCACACCACGCGTCCAGGCCCTACCGCCTGCGCTTGCCACCGCGCGCCGCGGACGCGGGCACCGCCTTCACCACCGGGGCGGGCCGCGCGGAGAGCCACGCCTCCACCTCCTTCGCCTGCGCGGTGCGGCCCGAGGACCTGAAGCGCGCGAGCGCCTGCGACGCCGCGTCGCGCGCCTCCGCCTCCTCGCCCTCCTTCCACAGCGCCTGCGCCAGCCCGAAGCCGGACTCGCCCAGCGAGTCCTCCTGCGCGTCCTTGAAGGTCAGCGCCTGCCTCAGCGAGGCCACCGCCTCGCGCGTGCGGCCCAGGCCCAGCAGCGCCTGCCCCACGCCGTCCAGCGAGTAGTAGACCCGCTCGTCGTCCGGCCCCAGCTGGTCCTGCTTCACCTTCAGCGCCTCCTCGTAGTCCCGCAGCGCGTCCGGGTAGCGCTTGAGCGCGAGCAGGCTCATCCCCTCCTCGTCCAGCGCCTCCGCCAGCTTCACGCTCTGGTTCCCCAGGAGCGTGCGGTGCAGCGACACCGACACCCGCGCGTGCTCCAGCGCCCCGGTGAAGTCCCGCTGCTCGCGCAGCGCCATGGACAGCGCCTGGTGCCGGCGCGCCGTGTCCAGGTGCACGGGCCCCAGCGCCTTCTCCGTCTGGGCGAGCGCGTCCCGCAGCACCGTCACCGCCTGCGCGCTCTTGCCCAGCTCCAGCAGCGTGCGCCCCAGCGTGAACGCCACCCGCGCCCGCTTGGGGTGCCCCTCCGGCAGCGCCTTCGCCAGGAGGCCCGACGCCTGCTCCAGCAGCTTCAGCGCCTCGTCCGGGTGGTCCTGCATCAGCGCGAGGTTGGCCCCGTTCACCTTCAGGTCGCTCTCCAGCACCGCGTCGCCGCCCACGCGCCTCAGCGTCGCCTCGCCCAGCCGGCCCCAGCGCCGTGCGAGCGCGAACTGCTCCTGCTCGCCGTCCACGTAGAGCAGCTTGTTCATCACCGCCACCGCGAGCCGGTCCGCCCGCCCCGCCTCCGCGTCGTACACGGCCTGCTCCAGCACCGCGCCGCCCGCGGCCTTGTCGCCCAGCACCGCCTGCGCCCAGCCCAGGTGGAAGCGCAGCTCCGCCATCAGCGGCAGGTAGCCCGTGGCCAGCACGCGCGCCTCCGCGGCCTTCGCCAGCTCCAGCGCCTTGGGCATCCGGCTCAGGTCCACGCGGGCCTTCACCTCCGCCAGCGTGCCCTCCAGCGCCTCCAGCTCCGCGCGCTTCACGGGGTCCGCCGGCCGGGGCTGGAGCTCCGTCAGCGACGCCACGTCCGCGCAGTCGTCCGGCGAGGGCAGCGCGTAGGCCGCGTCCAGCGACCTGTCCACCAGCGCCGCGTCCGCCGTCTGGAGCGTGGCCACCAGCGCGCCCAGGTCCTTGCGCCGCCGCTCCAGGCACACGAAGCGCTGGGACAGCAGCGCCTCCGTCTGCACCTCGCGCACGCGCGTGTCCTCGCACGCCGCCGTGTGCTGCTTCGCCCACGCCGCGCCGTAGCCGTCCAGCACCTCGCCCACCCGGAGCGCCATGTCCCGCGCCACCGGGCTCCTCGTCGCGAGGAACGCCTGCGTCACCTGCTCGCGCGCGTCCGCGCCCCAGCGCTCCGCCACCAGGTCCGCGGCCCCGTCGCAGACATGGGAGCGCGACCACGCCAGCCCGCCCGCCCCGCCCAGCACCACCGTGGCCGCC
>JAFADT010000314.1 GCA_023424585.1 Pseudomonadota bacterium | reverse complement strand
AGGTGCAGGCGCACGCGGTGGTGCTCATCGAGCCGGGCAGCCTGCCGAAGACGTCCAGCGGGAAGGTGCAGCGGCACGCGAGCCGTGCGGCCTTCCTCGCGGGGACGTTGCAGGAGGTGATGGCGTGGCGGCAGGAGGAGCCCGGTGGCGTGGCTCCCCTCCCCTCGACCGCGGCGTCGGAGGACTCCCTTCGTTCAGCGTTGACGTCCGAAGGACCTCTCGCCTCGCCTCAAGCGCTCCATCCTTCGCCTTCCAGCGGTGGCGCTGGTGAAGCCGCGGGAGTCCCTGCTCCGAGGGCGGTCGAGGCGGCGACGGGGACCGGCGTGTCCGACGCTTCGCCATCCGAGGCCCTTCCCGTGACTCCGTCCGCGAAGCCGGACGCGGAGGCGCTGGTGGCCTGGCTGCGCGACCTCGTGGCCCGACACGCGCGGATGCGCCGCGAGGAGCTCGACGTCGATGCTCCGGTGACGCGCCATGGGTTGGACTCGCTGGGCGCGGTGGAGCTGGCCCACGAGGTGAGCACGGGCACCGGCCTCACGGTGCCCATGGAGTGGCTCCTCCAGGGGCCGAGCATCACGTCCCTCGCGCGGCGGTTGCTCACGCTCCGGACGGCGTCAGGCCCGTCGGCCAGCACGCTGCGGCGCCGGGACGTGACGGGCGACCGGGCGGCGTCCTTCGCGCAGGCACGCCTGTGGTTCCTGGACCGGTACGCGCCGGGCGACGTGACGTACAACCTGCCCGCCGCCGTGCGCCTGGAAGGCGAGCTGGACGTGTCCGCGTTGGAGGGCTGCCTCCAGATGCTCGCGGCGCGCCACGACGCGCTGAGGACGTCCTTCCGCGAAAGGGACGGCCGGCCGCTCCAGGTCATCTCCCCAGACGCGATGCTGCCGCTGGCGCGCGTGTCGCTGGAGTCCGTGCCGCCGGAGCGCCGCGAGGCGGAAGCCTCCCGGCTGGCCCACGAAGAGGCCCGCCGCCCGTTCGATCTGGCGCGAGGCCCGCTGGTGCGCGCCACGCTGCTGACGCTGGATGCGCGCACGCACGTGCTGGTGCTCGTCATGCACCACATCGTGTCGGACGGCACGTCCATGGCGGTGCTGGTGCGTGAGGTGTCCGCCCTCTACGCGAGTTTGCGCGAGGGCCGGCGAGCGCAGCTCCCCGCCCTGCCGTTGACCTACGCCGACTACGCGGAGTGGCAGCGGGAGTGGCTGGACGGCGCCGCGCTCGCGGCCCAGCTGGACTCCTGGCGCACGCAGCTCGCGGCCGCGCCCCGGTTGCTCGAGCTGGCAACGGATCGGCCGCGCCCCGCCGAGCGGGGGACGCAGGGGGCTCGGGTGCCGGTGGTGCTCGACTCGCGACTGGCCGAAGCGGTCCGGACGCTGGCGGTGCGCGAGGGCGTCACCCCCTTCATGGTGCTGCTCGCGGGCTTCCAGGCGGTGCTCGCGCGCCGGGCGGGACAGGACGACATCAGCGTGGGCACGGCCATCGCGGGCCGGGGACGCGCGGAGCTCCAGCGCCTGGTGGGCCTCTTCGTCAACACGCTGGTGATGCGCACGCGGCTGTCCGGCGCGCCCACCTTCCGTGAGCTGCTGGGCCGCGTGCGCGCGGCGGCGATGGGCGCGTACGCGCACCAGGACGTGCCCTTGGAGAAGCTGGTGGAGGCGCTCCAGCCCACGCGCGAGCGCGGGCACACGCCCCTCTTCCAGGTGATGTTCATCCTCCAGGGCGCGCAGGTGGAGGCCCCGGTGCTGCCAGGCCTCGAGTCACGGCTGGTGGACGTGCACCCCGGCACGGCGATGTTCGACCTCACGCTGTCGCTCGCCGAGTCCGCGCGGGGCTTCGAGGGCTGGCTGGAGTACGCCACCGACCTCTTCGACGCGGACACCGTGGCGCGCATCGCCGGCCACCTGCGGGTGCTGCTGGAGGCCGCGGTCTCCGACCCTTCGCGCAAGGTGGACGCGCTGCCGTGGCTGGACGCCCTGGAGGCGGAGCACCTGCTCGCGCTGTCGCGGGGCCCCGAGGTCGAGTTCCCGGCGGACGCCACCATCTCCTCACGCTTCGCGGCGCAGGTGGCCCGGACCCCCGATGCCGTCGCGCTCGTCGCGGGAGCGCACCGGCTCACGTACCGGGAGCTGCGCGCCCGGGCCCGTGCCCTGGCGCACACCCTGCGGCAGCGCGGTGTGGGGCAGGAGTCCGTGGTGGGCCTGTGCGTGGACCGCTCGGTGGAGCTGGCGGTGGGGATGCTCGGCATCCTGGAGGCGGGGGCGGCCTACCTCCCGTTGGATCCGGCGTATCCAGCGCAGCGGCTCGCCGCGATGTGGGCGGACTCGGGGGCGAAGGTCCTGGTCGGGCCTCGCCGCCTGGAGGACGTGCTCGCGGTGCCGGCCGAGCACCGGCTCTTCCTCGACGACGTGGACCCTTCGGTGGGCGCGGACTTCGTGCGGTCCGCGAGCGACGCGCGAACGCTCGCGTACGTGCTCTACACGTCGGGTTCGACGGGGCGGCCCAAGGGCGTGGGCGTGCCGCAGCGGACGGTGATGAACTTCCTCCGCGCGATGGACGCGCACGTCTCGCCGAGCCCCGGCACGTGGCTGGCGATGACGAGCATCTCCTTCGACATCTCCGTGCTGGAGCTGCTCTGGTCCTGGACGCGCGGCTTCCAGGTGGTGCTCGTGCCGACGGGCCTGGAGCCCGCCGCGCTCGCGGAGGCGCTGGAGCATCACGCCGTCACCCACTTCCAGTGCACGCCCTCGTATGCCCGCGCGCTCGTGGAGGAGCCTCGCGCGCTGCGTGCGCTGGGCGGACTGCGCCAGCTGCTCGTGGGCGGTGAGGCGCTCCCGGGAGGACTGGCCGCGCGGCTGCGGGCCCACGTCCCGGCCTTGCTCAACATGTACGGCCCCACCGAGACGACCGTCTGGTCGTCCATGCATCGCGTGGAGGCGGACACCGAGGGCACGGTGCCGCTGGGCCGGCCGCTGGCGAACACCGGACTGCACGTCCTGGACGCCGGGCTGCGGCCGGTGCCGGCCGGGGTCCCCGGGGAGCTGTTCATCGGGGGCGAGGGCGTGGTGCGCGGCTACCTGGGCCGGCCGGACCTCACGGCGGAGCGCTTCGTGCCGGATCCGTTCCGCGAGGTGCCGGGCGCGCGGCTGTACCGCACGGGGGACCGGGTGCGCTGGCGCGCGGACGGGACGCTGGAGTTCCTGGGCCGCGTCGATCACCAGGTGAAGCTGCGCGGCTTCCGCATCGAACCCGGTGAGCTGGAGGCCGCGCTCCGCACGCACCCCGAGGTCCGCGAGGCCGTGGTCGCCGTGCGCGAGGACGTGCCCGGTGAACAGCGCCTCGTGGCCTACGTCGCCCCCGCCTCCGTGGAGGCCGGGGCCCTGCGCGAGCACCTGCGCTCGCGCCTCCCCGAGTACATGGTGCCCTCGGCGTTCGTGGGACTGGACGCCCTGCCCCTCACGCCCAACGGCAAGGTGGACCGAGGGGCCCTGCCCGCTCCCGTAGCAACGCCGACCGTCACCGTGGACGCGGGCCCCCTGACGCCGCTCCAGGAGAAGCTGGCCGCGCTGTTCCAGGACGTGCTGCACGTGGAGCGCGTGGGCGCGCACGATGACTTCTTCGCGCTCGGTGGACATTCGCTGCTGGCCACCCAGCTCGTCACCCGCGTGGCGGCCCGCTTCGGCGTGGACCTGCCCGTGCGCGCGCTGTTCGACGCGCCCACGGTCGCGCGGCTCGCGGAGCGCATCGAGGCGCTCCCCTCCCGGCATCCCGCCGACCCCATCCCCACCGTGGCGCGGGGCGGGGCGCTGCCGCTGTCGTTCGCGCAGCAGCGCATGTGGTTCCTGGATCGGCTGGAGCCGGGGCAGGCGCGCTACAACATCTCCCTGGCCCTGCGGCTCTCCGGTCCCCTGGACGTGGAGGTGCTGCGCCGCGCGTTCGCGGAGCTCGTCCGCCGGCACGAACCGCTGAGAACCACGTTCGAGGAGCGCGACGGCCAGCCGCTCCAGCGCATCCACGCGCCGCCGTCGGAGTGGTCCCTGCCGGTGGAGCCGCTTCCGGCGGGCGATGCCCTGCGCCAGCGCCTGCGTGAGGAGGCGGCCCGGCCCTTCGACCTGGGCACCGGCCCGCTGATGCGCACGCGGCTGTTCCAGGTGTCCGAGCAGGAGCACGTGCTGCTCCTCTGCATGCACCACATCGTCTCCGACGGGTGGTCCATGGGCGTGCTCGCCCACGAGGTGGGCTCCCTCTACACGGCGTTCCGCGAGGGCCGACCCTCGCCGCTTCCGGCGCTTGATGTGCAGGCCGCCGACTTCGCCGTGTGGCAGCGCCAGCAGGGGGAGACGGCGGAGGCGCGGGCCCACCTGGACGCGCTGCGGACGTCGCTCAAGGACCTGCCCGCGCTGGCGCTGCCCGCCGAGCAGGGCCTCCCCTCGGCGCGGACCGCTCGCGGCGGAAGCCATGTCTTCACGCTGCCGGCCTCGCTGGTGCGTGCGCTGGAGCAGGTGGGGCGCGGCCGGGACGCGACGCTCTTCATGGTGCTGCTGGCCGGATACGAGGCGCTGCTCGCGCGCTACTCCGGACAGGACGACTTCGCCGTGGGCAGCCCCGTGGCCCACCGCACGCGGCCGGAGCTGGAGCCGCTCATCGGCGTGTTCCTCAACACGCTGGTGCTGCGGGCCCGCCTGGACGGCGCGCCTCGCTTCACGGACCTGCTGGACCGCGTCCGTGAGTCCGCCCTGTCCGCGTATGCCTGGCAGGACGTCCCGTTCGAGCGGCTGGTGGAGTCCCTGGCCCCGGAGCGGGGCGAGGGCCGCGCGTCGCTGTTCCAGGTGATGTTCGCGCTGCACAACGCGCCCGTGCAGCCTCCCGCCCTGCACGGCGTCCGCGTGGCGCTGCTGCCCACCGAGGTGGACACGTCGCGCTTCGACCTCAGCCTGTCGATGCTGGCGCGTGACGGGGGCCTGGACGGGACGCTGGAGTACAGCCGCGACCTCTTCACGCCGACCACCGCCGCGCGGCTCGCGGACCACCTCCGCGTGCTGCTGGAGGCCGTGGCGGCAGACGCGACCGTCGCCGTCCATCGGCTGCCGCTGATGGACACCGCCGAGCGCGCTCGGGTGCTCGTGGACTGGAGCACCACCGGCGCCGCGCCCTTCGTGCAGGACACCCTCCCCCGGCTCTTCGAGGCCCAGGCCCGGCGCGCGCCGGAGTCCGTGGCCGTGGAGCACGAGGGCCGGACGCTCACCTATGGGGAGCTGGAGGCGCGGGCGAACCAGCTCGCGCGGCACCTGCTGTCCCTGGGCCTGCGGCCTGAGGGCCGCGTGGGGCTGTGCCTGGAGCGGGGGCTGGAGCTCGTGGTGGGCATGCTCGGCATCCTCAAGGCCGGCGGCTGCTACGTGCCGTTGGATCCGGCCTATCCGGCGCGGCGGCTGACCTTCATGTGCCAGGACGCGGGCCTGTCCGCGATGGTGACGGTGCGACCGCTGCTGTCCGTCCTGCCGGAGCCGTCCTGGCCCACGGTGTGCCTGGATACGGACGCGGACGCGCTCTCCCGCCAGGACACCGCCGCGCCCGCCTCCGGATGGCCGGAGCAGCTGGCCTGCGTGCTCTACACGTCGGGCTCCACGGGGACGCCGAAGGGCGCGGGCGTGGAGCACCGCTCCATCGTCCACCTGGTTCGCGACACGAACTACGTGCACCTGACGCCGGCGGACGTCGTCGCCCAGGTCTCCACGCCGTCGTTCGACGCGGCCACGTTCGAGATCTGGGGCGCGCTGCTCAACGGCGCCCGGCTGGTCATCCTGCCCCGTGACGTCACGCTGTCTCCGCCGCACCTCGCCCGGAAGCTGCGCGAGGTGGGCGCCACCACCGCGCTGCTCACCACCGCACTCTTCCACGAGGTGGCGCGCGAGGAGCCGGGAGCGCTGGCGGCCCTCCGCCACGCGTTCTTCGGCGGCGACCGGGCGGATCCGCGCGCGGTGCGCAGCGTGCTCGCGGCGGGGCCGCAGGGGCGGCTCGTCAACCTGTACGGCCCCACCGAGGCC
>JAFADT010000214.1 GCA_023424585.1 Pseudomonadota bacterium | reverse complement strand
GCTCGGGGGCCTCCACGCCCGCGCGCCCGCTGACGCCGTCCTACTTCACGCCGGGCGGCGGGGCCCAGGGCGGTGCGTTCCCCGGGCCGTTCCAGGGCCCGCAGGTGCCGGGCCGCACGCCCGCGTTCGGCGAGGCCCAGCCCCAGCTCAACGAGGCGCCGCCCCCGGGCTACTTCGCGGCGCTGCGCCCCATGGGCTTGTTGGGCAGCCGCTTCCACGTGTGCGAGGGCCCCGGCGGCACGCTGGTGGTGCTGGATCCGCACGCCGCGCTGGAGCGCGCGCGCCTCACCTCGTACCTGCGCCGCCTGGACGGGGACGCGAAGGCGCCGCCGCCGTCGCTGTTCGGCACCACGGTGGACCTGTCGCTGGCGGCGGTGAAGGCGCTGGTGGACGGCCGCGAGGCCCTGCTCAAGCTGGGCGTGGACGTGGAGCCCTTTGGCGGCACGGCGCTGGCGCTCAAGTCGGTGCCGCCGGGCCTGGAGGGCGTGGAGCCCCGCGCGCTCCTGGAGGCCCTGTCGCGCGCGCTGCCCCCGCGCAGCGCTCCGTTGGACGTGACGAGCCTCGCGGAGGCCGTGCGCGTGATGGCCTGTCACGCCGCGCGCCGCGCGTCCTCGTCGCCGCTCACGGACGCGCAGCTGCGCGCGCTCCTGGGCGAGCTGGACCGCGCGGACTTCACGCCCCCGTGCACGCACGGCACGGTGGTGGTGCTGGAGATGCCGCTCCTGGAGCTGGAGCGGCGCGCCCGCTGAAGGCCTCCTCAGGCCTTGGCCTTCGCCTCGACCCGGGCGCGCAGCGCCTCTTCCTTCGCGCGCAGCTCGCCGGTGGGATCGCTGGGCGCGAAGTCCTCCGAGGAGGCCACCTGGCGGATCTCCACCTCGCCCTCCTGGAAGGGGATGCGGCGCGCCCAGGCGATGGCCTCCTCGCGCGACTTCACCTCGATGATCCAGAAGCCGGCGACCAGCTCCTTCGTCTCCGCGAAGGGGCCATCCGTCACCGTGGTGCCCGCCTTGGAGAACTTCACGCGGGAGCCCCTGGCGCTGGGGTGCAGCCCCTCGCCCGCGAGCAGGATGCCGGCCTTCACCAGCTCCTCGTTGTACCGGCCCATCGCGGTCAGCTCCTCGGTGGAGGGCAGTCGACCGGTCTCGCTGTCCGCGTTGGCCTTGACGATCATCATGAAGCGCATGGGGGTTCTCCTGGAACGTCGGGTTCAACCGGGCGACGAACGGTCCGGCGCGAAATCGACACGGCGGGGACCGGTCCGGAAAGTTGACGCACGAGGGGCCCCGGCTACGGTGCGCGACACGCCTGTAGCACCGGGCCGTCCGAGCCCGTGCCAGCAGAAAGCCCCGGGTCCCGCGCCTTGATGCTCCGCCGTCTGCCGCTCGTCCTCGCCCTCGTCGCCGCGCCCGCCGTCGCCCTCGCCCAGGACGACGGCGACAGCGGCGGAGAGAAGGCCCCCACCAACCTGGACGGCGTGGGCCGCATCACCCTTCAGGCCGGCTACCGGCTCACCTCCAACAGCACCCTGTACGACGCCTGGTATGGCGCCAGGGGGCCGGGCAACGGCCTGGAGCGCTCGGCCGAGTCCTCGGGGGCGCCCCTGGGCGCGGCCACGTTCGCCTACGCGATGTCGGACCTGGTGGAGGTGGGCATCGACCTGTTCGGCACCGCCCAGAGCCTGCGCCTGACCGAGCCCGCGGGCGACGGCACCACCGTCTCCCGCGAGCTCAGCACCGTGGCGTATGGCCTGCTCATCGGCCTGCGCTTCCAGGGAGTGCTCGACGTGGGGCCCCACGGGCTGGTGCCCTTCGCGGGCGTGCTCACGGGGCCCGCGGTCGTGTCCTCCACGCGCGAGGGTTCGTCCCTCCAGGAGAAGGTCTCCCAGGCCTGGGTGGGCTCGCTCGGCGCCACGCTCCGCCTGTCCGCGAACTGGGGCCTCACCGCCGAGTACCGCTTCATGTTCCTGCGCGGCCCCGTGGAGTCCCCGAACGGGGAGACGTGGGCCGGGCCCTTCAGCTTCAGCAGCGGCGGCAGCTGGTTCGCGCTCGGTGTGACCTACGCGTTCCCGCCGGATCCGTCGCGCCCGTTGTCCAACTTCTAGTCCCGCGGAAAGTTCCAGAACGAGAGCAGCCGAGCGCGCACGGCGCGGGGATTTTCGGGGAATGGCGGGCACGCAGCGCCCTGTTGGGGAGCGGAAAAAGAACCCGCCCTCATTCCGGAGAGTCCCCTAGCATGCGTGAGTCGGCCGAAGTCGTTTCCGGTCCAAGGAAGATGTCCATGCCCCCCTCTGAACAGCCGAAGACCGACCTGGAGAAGGAACTCGCCGAGCTCCGCCGCGAGGTCATCGAGTCACGCAACCTCGTCATCAAGACGGACAACCTGCTGAAGAACCTCCATGCGGAGGTGAAGGCCGTGGGCAAGCGCCACGAGGACTTCCAGAAGCGGCAGTGGCTCTCCTCGGCGGTGGCCTACGCGCTCTTCACCGTGCTGGCGGTCGGTGGCGCGGTGCTGGTGAACAGCGCGCGCAGCTCCAGCAACACCAACGAGCGCGAGCGGCTGGAGAAGCAGGTCGCGGACCTCTCCACGCAGCTGGAGAAGCAGCGCGCGGACACCACCGCGCACCTGACGTCCCAGCGCGCCGCGAACGAGGTCTACAAGATGATGACCACGCTGCCGGGCGACGAGCGCCTCAAGGGCATCGACGCGCTGGTGAAGCTGGACACGTCGAAGCTGTCCTCGCTGGAGCGCCAGGCGCTCAACGACCGCGCCGCCATCCTGCGCCGCGAGACGGGCGACGCCGCCTTCGAGCGCGGGAAGCTCGCCTTCCGCAGGAACGAGATGTCCGCCGTGGTGGCGGAGCTGTCGCGCTTCCTAGCCATGAACCCGGCGGAGGCGGAGGCGCTGGACGCGTCCTTCTTCCTGGGCACCGCCTACAACCAGCTGCGTCAGCACGACAAGGCCGTGCCGCTGCTGGCCCGCTTCGTGGAAGGCGACAAGAAGTCCAAGACGCGTGACTACGCCATGCTGCTGCTCGCCCAGTCGTACCAGGAGACGGGCGCGTTCGATAAGGCGGCGGACACGGTGCGTGACGCGCTGGCCACGTACCCGGCCACCCAGTACCTGGCGCAGTTCCGCGGCCGCCTGAGCTCCGC
>JAFADT010000202.1 GCA_023424585.1 Pseudomonadota bacterium | reverse complement strand
GTGGGCGGCCTGTGCGCGGCGATGGTGCCGCTGCTGGGCGTCTGGGCGGTGGCGCTCTTCCTGGTGCTCTACAACCTGGTGCACCTGCTCTTGCGCATCCGGCTGTACTGGCTGGGCCTGAGCCTGGGGGACCGGCTGGTGGAGGCCGTGGCGCGGGTGAACCTGCCCGCCAAGGGCGCCCGGCTGCGGGGCGTGGCGGCGGCGAGCGCGGGCGGCCTGGCCGCGTGGCTGGCGGTGAGCTTCGGGGCGACGGCGGGCGGGACCTGGGCGCCGTTCCTGGCGGTGGGGTGCCTGGCGGTGGGCGTCCTGGCGTACGTGCTCGTCAACCGGCGCGTCCCCACCTACGTGGTCCTCTACGTCGCGGCGGGATTGGCCTGCGCGGCGGGCGCCTTTCTGTGAGTACGAACTGAAGAGAGAAGCGGGAGTCGCACGATGGCCAGTGAAGCCAAGGGAACCTTCGAGATCATCAACGCGCTGGGGCTGCACGCCCGGGCCGCGGCGCAGATGGTCAAGGTGGCCAACCGCTTCAAGAGCGAGGTCACCATCGAGGCCTCCGGGCAGCGCGCCAACGCCAAGTCCATCATGGGCGTGCTGATGCTCGCGGCGGCCCAGGGCACCCAGGTGACCCTCACCTGCAAGGGCGAGGATGCCGAAACCTGCCTGTCCGAATTGAAAAACCTCATCGCGGACCGGTTTGGCGAAGCGCAGTGAGCGTCAAAGGGGCGTTAGACTCCCCATGAGGTCAGGAAAAACGTGACCAGCCAGGCCACCCCTACACTCAGGTTGACGGGCATCGGCGCCTCCCCGGGCGTGGCGGTGGGCCACGCCTTCATCCTGGACCGCAAGCGCATCCGCACCCCCAAGCTGCGGCTGGCGGACGCGGAGGTGGAGCCCGAGCGGATGCGGATGAAGACCGCCATCGACCTGTCCGACCGCCAGCTCGCGGAGCTGAAGGAGCAGATCACGCGCACGGAGGGCAGCGACCACGCCCTCATCCTGGAGGCGCACCGGCTGATGCTCCACGACCCCATGCTCGTGGACGAGGTCAACCGCCTCATCGTGGAGGACCGCATCAACGCGGAGTGGGCGGTGCGCCGCACGGCCCGGAAGATCAAGCACCTCTTCGACAACATCCCGGACGAGTACTTCCGCGAGCGCCGCTCGGACGTGGACTACGTGGCGGACCGCATCATCCGCAACCTGATGGGCCAGGTGGTGGACGAGGAGGTGGAGGTGCCCGCGGAGGCCATTGTCGTCGCACATGACCTGCCGCCCGCGGACGCGGCCATGATGGCGCGCAGCGGGCGGGTCGCCGGTTTCGTCACGGACCTGGGCGGCCAGACCAGCCACACCGCCATCGTGGCCCGCGCGCGGGAGACGCCCGCGGTGGTGGGCGCGGGGCGAGCGAGCGAGCAGATCTCCCCGGGCGACCTCGTGGCCATGGACGGCACGCGCGGCATGGTGCTGGTGAACCCCACGGAGGACCAGCTCACGCTCTTCCGCGAGGAGCAGCGCCGCTACCTGGAGAGCGAGCAGCTGGCGCTGGCCACGAAGGACCAGCCCGCGGTGAGCACGGACGGCTTCCGCATCCGGCTCAACGGCAACATGGAGTTCCTGGAGGAGATCCCCTCGCTGCTGGCGCACGGCGCGGAGGGCATCGGCCTGTACCGCACGGAGTTCATGTTCCTGGACCGCAAGACGGCGCCCACGGAGGAGGAGCACTACCGCGCCTACAAGCAGGTGCTGGAGGCCATGGGCGGCCGGCCCGTCACCATCCGCACGCTGGACCTGGGCGGCGACAAGGTGCCGGGCAAGACGAAGCACGAGAAGGAGCCCAACCCCGCCATGGGCCTGCGGGCCATCCGCTACTGCCTGTCCAACCGGGAGCTGTTCCGCGTCCAACTGCGCGCCCTCCTGCGCGCCAGCGTGCACGGCAACCTGCGGCTGATGTTCCCGCTCATCTGCGGCGTGAGCGAGCTGCGCGAGGCGCGCAGCGAGCTGGAGGCGTGCCGCACGGCGCTGGGACGCGCGGGCGTCCCGGTGGGCAAGCGCTTCCCGGTGGGCATCATGGTGGAGACGCCCAGCGCGGCGACCATCGCGGACCGGCTGGCGCAGGAGGCGGACTTCTTCTCCGTCGGCACCAACGACCTCATCCAGTACTCGCTGGCCATCGACCGCCAGAACCGCGAGGTGGCGTACCTCTACCGGCCGCTGCACCTGTCGGTGCTGCGCATGCTCCAGAGCATCGTGGACGCGGCGAAGTCCGCCAACATCCCCGTCTCCATGTGCGGCGAGATGGCGGGCGACCCGCTCTTCACCCTGGTGCTCCTGGCGCTGGGCTTCGACGAGCTGTCCATGACGTCCGGGCAGATCCCCGTGGTGAAGCGCCTGATGCGCCGGGTGAGCCGCGGCGAGGCCGTGGAGATGCTCCAGGGCGCCATGGAGCTGACCACCGCGGAGGAGATTGAACGCTTCGTGCGCACGGAGATGGACCGGCGCTTCAGCAGCCAGGAGGGCTCGCTGCTGGCGCCGGCGAGGGATCCGGAGCCGGAGCCCGTGTAGGCCCGACTCCCCTCGGCCGAATGCGGGGGGAGGGGGTCGCCGTTTCCCGGCGGAGTGCACACGTTGGCCGGACACGAGCGCAGGAGGCGGCAGCGTGTTCAAGCCAACGGACATTCAGCGAGGCATGACGGTGCGGGACCGGGACGGCGAGGCGCTCGGCGGCATCGTCGCGGTGGACCCGCGCGGCTTCACCATCGGCAGGGGGCGCATCCTCGAGCGGGAATACCCGGTGCGCTTCTCCGACGTGGCGGACCTGGACGGGGATGACGTCTACCTGCGCCGGGACCTGGCCAGCCTCCCGGGCGCCGTGCTGGCCGAAGGCGCGCTCGACCTGGACGAGGAGACGCGCCAGGACCGCGAGGACGCGACGCACGCACCGCACCGGCCGGTGGCCTACACGCACGACCTGACGGGCGCGCTGGTGCCCATGGAGTAGCGGGCCGCCGCTCGCGCGCCGCCCTTCACCTGGGACGGGAGTCGTCGCCACCCGCGACGGCCCCGTCCTCGTTGCTTTCGTCGCCGCCGGCGTGGCGGCTGTGCATGGGCGACAGCAGCCGGGAGAGGGGGCGCAGCACCACCAGCGACAGCAGGGCCAGGGCCACGGTGGCGCCGGCGGCGACGTAGAGGCCCAGGCCGCACGCCAGGCCCATGGCCGCCGTCACCCAGAGGTTCGCCGCCGTGGTGAGCCCCTTCACCACGCCCCCGTGGCGCAGGATGACGCCCGCGCCCAGGAAGCCGATGCCCACGACAATCTGGCTGGCGACGCGGCTGATGTCCGTCTGCGTGCCGCCCGGGGACTCGCCGGGCCGCAGGAGGTGCTCCGTGTAGACGCTGGAGAGCGTGAAGCAGCACGCCCCCAGCGCCACCAGCATGTGCGTGCGCAGCCCCGCGGCCTGGTTGCGCGCCTCGCGCTCCACGCCCAGCACACCTCCCAGCAGCGCGGCCAGCGCCAGGCGCCCGATGATGACTTGAGGATCCACCGGGGCGCGACGCTACTCGCCCAGGTCGATCTTCTCGTCCTTGTCCGCGTCGTTCAGTTCGGGATTGGGCAGCGTGTCCAGCGTGGCCACCAGCAGCTTGTAGGACGGCACCACGTAGGGCTCCACGTCCTGGCCCAGCTCGGTCACGTACTGGTCCTTGCGCTCCACGTACTTCTTGTCCTCGGAGTCCCAGCTGCCGCCGGCCTCCGCGGCCCACACCTCCTGGCCGTCGCGGCAGCGGATGAGCTGCGCCTTCACCGCCACCTCCGCGCCGTCACCCACGCGCTTCACCGAGGGGTCCAGCCAGAGCACGCCCTCGATGCCCTCCTCGCACTGGGCCTTGAAGGTGGGGTCCGTGGGGCGCTCGGGGAGGGACGTGTTGGCCTTCACCAGGTAGTCCCGGTTCTGGTTCAGCCACTGCCGGGCGATGAGGCTCCACAGGTCCCCCACGTACTGCTGCCCCGGCGGGAATGGCTGCGTCACCACCGCCAGCCGCTTCACCTGCAGCCGGTCCACCGTGGCGTAGTCGGGGCGCAGCCGCTGGCTCTTCACCGTGCTCGCGCAACCCGTGAGCACCATCAGGCCCAGCACCGCGCCCACCCGCTTGAACGTCCCCATGGCTCGAAGCTCCCGAAGAAGTGAACGGCCCCGCGCTCCCCGGTGGGGGAGGGCGGGGCCGTGAGGTCCGGCGCGGATATTAAGCGCTTCCTCCGCGCTGTCAGGCGGCGCGTGTGGAGGACGTGTCGCCGCCCGTGGCGGAACCGCCCTCTGGCGAACGCCCGGCGTCCTTCTGCCGCTTGTCGTGCATCAGCTGCATCACCGCCGCCAGCACCGTGAAGGACACCAGCAGCGTGGTGATGAGGCCGATGCAGGCGACGAGGCCCATGGAGCGCAGGCCGTTGTGGCTGGCCACCAGCAGCGCCGCGAAGCCCGCCACCGCCGTCAGCGTGGAGGACGCCACCGCCGCGCCCACGCTGCGCAGCGCCACCAGCGGGGACGTGCCCTCCAGGAAGCGGTGCAGGAGGTAGAGGCCGTGGCTCACGCCGAAGCCCAGGAGGATGGGCAGGATGATGATGTTCATGAAGTTCAGGCGCAGGTCGAACAGCGCCATGAAGCCCATCATCATCGCCAGGCCCACCGTCAGCGGAATGACGGACGCCAGCGCCAGCTTGGCGTTGCGGAAGTCCGCGAAGTGCATCACGAGGATCCACAGCGCGGTGAGGATGACCGTGAGCTTCGCGTCCTTGAGCACCATGCGCGCCAGCGACGCGTACAGCTGCGTGGCGCCCGCGGCGCGGAACTCCTTCTCCACCGGCGCGCCCGTGGGCCCGGCCTCCGTGAACTTGCCCGGCGTCACCAGGGCCTTGATGGAGCTGGTCTGGTCCGCGAACTGGAGCATCTGCTTGCCGTCCCACAGGTCCACGCTCGGGTAGATGAACGTGAGGTAGCCGTGGTTCTCCGGCTTCGTGCTGGGCAGGTGGCGGAACTGCGAGGCGTAGATCTCCGGCACGTGGTGCACGTCGAAGGGCCGCGCCTCCAGCATCTTGAAGAACAGGGCCGCCTTCTCCTGCGTCTCCGGCGGCAGCGCCTTCACGTCGATCTCCTTCAGCTCCTCCTGCCACTCCTCCAGGATCTTCGCGTTCGCCTGGGCGATGCCCTCCGGCGGCACGAAGGTGAAGAGGCTCATCACCTGGGAGATGGCGGGGCGCTTCTTCGGGTCGCTCGTCAGCTCCTTGTAGAGGGCCTCCGTCTCCGCCAGGTCCTTCGTGTAGACGGCGAGCGGGTCGCTGGCGATCTTGAAGCGCGCGTTGATCTCATCCTGGAGCACCACGGACGGCTGGTTCGCCGGCATCAGCGCGCGGGTGTTGTAGTTGAAGCGCACGCCGTAGGGCAGCCGCGCGAAGAAGCCCGCGTCCGCCGGGGGCTCGCCGCTCTTCCACGGGATGGCCGCGCCGCACACCACCGCCACGATGACGCAGCCCACCGCCAGCACCAGGCCGGGGCGCGGGATGCGCAGCTCCTTGCCGGACGCGCTGTTGGTGGGCGGCGGCTTCATCACGCCGATGAGCTTCTGCGGCAGCTCCGGGTTCCTGCGGCCCGCCAGCGCCAGCAGCGCCGGGCACCAGGAGAACAGCGTGAAGCCCAGCATCAGCGTGCCCGTGCCGGCCAGGAAGCCGAACTGGGAGAAGCCTTTGAACTCGCTCACCATCAGCACGTAGAACGAGCCGGCCACCACCACCGCGGACACCAGCGCCGGGCGGCCCGCGTTGATGACCGCGTCGCGGATGGCCACGTCGTAGCGCTTGCCCGCGCCCAGCTCCAGGCGCGTGCGGAAGATGAAGTGGATGCCGTAGTCGATGCCGAACCCCATCAGGATGCCGCCCAGGATGGAGGTGATCATGTTGAGCTCACCCAGCGTCGCGTAGGTGAAGCCCAGCGTGTACAGCGTGCCCGCCACCGTGCCGCTCACCACGATGAGCGTGGGCGCCCACTTGCGGAAGAACGCGATGGTGATGGCGAAGATGGCGATGAGCGCGATGATGGTGACTGGCTGGAGCGAGTCCTCGATGGCGTACGAGTCGTCCACCGCCGTCTTGTAGGAGCCCGTGAAGCCGTAGGCGACCGTCTGCTTGTCGCCCATCTTGTAGTAGTCCTCCACCAGCTGCACGCCCGCAGCGTTGCTCCGGGAGTACGCCTCCAGGTCCCTGCGCAGCTTGTCCACGTACTCCTTCGTCTTGCCGATCTCGTTGGTGTCCCACATCGGCTTGATGAGGAGCAGCAGCAGCTTGCGGTCCTGGGAGATGTAGTAGTCGTCCGCGATGCTCTTGTTGCCGACGCTGGAGTACTTGTCGACCAGGTCCTGCAGGTCCAGCTTCACCGGCTCCGTCTTCTTGATCTCGATGTAGAAGGGGTTCGCGCGGCGGATCTGATCCTTGAGGAACGCCATGATGCGGCGCTTGCCCTCGGCCAGGTCCTCCGTCTTCACGAACAGCACCATGTTGTTCTGCACGAACTCGACGGGAATCTTGTAGGTGACCGAGCGCGCGTTGGCCTTGTCCTCGCCCACCATCTTCGCCACGTCGTCCGCGACGCGCTTGAGGGTGGGCTCGTCATCGCCGCGCAGCGCGACCATGAAGAAGCCGCTGCCGCCCACCATGTCGATGACCCGCTTGACGTCCTTCACCTCCTGCAGGTCCTGGGAGATGAGGTCCAGCTGGTTCGAGTTGATGGTCAGCTTCGACGTGCCCCACAGCGCCAGGCCGAGCAGCAGCAGCAGCACGGCCATGACGGTGCCGGGGCGCCGGACCAGCATCTCGGCGTAGGCAAGGGCGAGGCGGGGCGGGGGATGGGACGAGGGATTGCCGCTCATGGGCGCCGGACCCTATCTCCGAACGCCCCCGCCCGGAAGCGAAGCCCGGGATGCCTGTCCGCCCCACCACCGCGCGAGACAGGGCCTCCCACCTCACGGGGAATAAACCGCGACTTCAGTGTCCTGGAGGCCCGGCCAGGGGGAGGACGGGGACCTCCGCCTCGCCGGTGGCGGGCTCGTCCCGGGGCGGGATGAGGAAGGGGAGCGGGCTGCGCAGGAAGCGCAGGAACACCGCGCCCAGGAAGCGCAAGCCCTGGCTCACCGGCACGTCGCGGGCCCGCAGGGCCACGCCCAGGGCGAGCGCGAAGGACACGCTGAAGTTGACGATGCCGACCACCAGCACGCCCGCCACGGCCGCCAGGAAGCCGGGCTCCATCACGGCGGAGGTGCCTAGCGCGCAGCCGGCGAGGGCCAGGGAGGCGAAGGAGAAGGTGACGTGCCGCACGTCCAGGTGGAGGCCGAAGAAGCTGCCCACGCCCGGCGCCACCGCCAGCAGCACGCCCAGGGAGACGCTGCCCCCCACGCCCGCGGCGTGGTGCTCGAGCGCGTCCGCCACCTTCCGCGCGCCCTTCTCGCCCACGAGCGCGCGCAGCACCCGGTGGTGGGCCAGCGCCTCCGGCAGGCGGCGGTAGACGATGAAGTTCTCGAACCAGCCCGCGGCCACGCTGGACGCCCAGAGCAGCACGCCCGTGAGCGCGGCGTAGAGGAGCGTGGCGCTCTTCCAGGGGTGGAGCGTGTCCACGACGGAGCGGGCCTTCTCCTGGGACAGGAACGCGTGGCCCGTGAGCGCCTGGAAGCCCAGCGCGAGCGCCACCGCGACGGGCAGCACGCACCCCAGGTTGCCCAGGATGGCCGCCAGCTGGGAGCGGGTGACGCGCGGCACCAGCGCCGCCAGGCGCTCCATGCGGCGGGGGCCGCTGTCCGGGCC
>JAFADT010000199.1 GCA_023424585.1 Pseudomonadota bacterium | reverse complement strand
GCAAAGTTTCAAGTGCAACAAAACGCGTGGGCACCTTGAAGCGCGCGAGCGACTGGCGACACCACGCGTCCAGGTCTCCGGGCAGCGCGTGGCCGGGGCGCGGGACGACGAAGGCGACGGGGACCTCGCCCCAGTGCGGATCCGGCACGCCGACGACCGCGGACTCGAGGATGGCGGGGTGGTTGGCGAGGACGGCCTCGATCTCCGCCGGGTAGAGGTTCTCCCCTCCCCTCACGATGAGGTCCGTGCGGCGCGACAGGAGCGTGAGGCGCCCCTTCTCGTCCAGGACGCCCACGTCGCGGGTCCGCAGCCAGCCGTCGTGGAAGGCCTCGCGCGTGGCGTCGCGCTGGCGCCAGTAGCGGGCCATGAGGGTGGGGCCGCGGACCTCCACGTCCCCCTCCTGTCCTTCCCCCAGCGGCGCGCCGTCCGGCCCGACGATGCGAACCTCCAGCCCTGGCAAGGGCGGGCCCGCGGTGCGGCCGTCCGCTTCCGTGGGGCGCTCGGTGGCGACCTGGGAGCAGGCCTCGGTGAGGCCGTAGGTCTGGAGGGCCAGGAGCCCCGCGGCCCGGGCCCGCGTGAGCAGCGCCGTGGGGACGGGACCGCCGCCGATGAGGGCGCACTGGAACGTGCCGGGCAGCTTGCGGTCGTGCCTCGCGTCGAGCACGCGCTCCAGCGTGGTGGCGACGAAGCTGGCGTGGGATGCGCCCTCCGTGTCGATGGCGCGGTTGACGGCGTCCGCGTCGAAGCGATCGTGCAGGAGGAGGCAGCCGCCCTCGTACGCGGTGCGCGTGAGCATGGCCAGCCCCCCCACGTGGAACAGGGGCAGCGTGCCCAACCAGCGCGGCGCGGGGTGCGCGCCCAGGTTCGCGGCGGAGGCCCGGCACGAGGCGCGGAAGGCCCCTTCGGTGAGCACGGCCCCCTTGGGCCTGCCCGTCGTTCCGCTGGTGAAGAGGATGACCCGGGCCGTGTCCGCGTCCCAGGCGCGGGCGGCCACGGAGCCGGCAGCGACACCGTTGGGAAATGACTCCAGGCGCTCCGCTTCGGGAAGCCGGTCGCGCAGGGGGTCGAGCGCCAGCGTGAGCCGGGGCTCGACGTCTTCCAGCAGGGGCCGTAGCTCCGCCGGGGTGAGCCGGGCGTTGAGCGGCGCGAACAACGCGCCCAGCCGCCCGAGGGCCCAGAAGAGGAACGTCACCGCCGGGTGGCTCGTGGACAGCAGCGCCACGCGGTCCCCCTGCCCCACTCCGCGAGCGTCCAGCGCGGCGGTCCAACGCGCCACCTCCGCGTCCAGCGTGCGGAAGGTCCAGGTCTGTCCGGCGAAGCGCAGCGCCTCCGCGTCGGGGGACAGACGCGCGCCTTCGCGGATGGGACAGTCGTAGGTCATGGCCTCGCTCCTTCGAGGAGATGTATCCGCCTTGGCCGTCGCGGGCCTTCGCATACCGTCGTGGATGCGAAGGGCTCAGTGTCCGCGGCCGAGGCCCGGGTCCAGCCCCAACCCGGGCAGGTCGCGCAGCCGCACGAGCCCCTGCTGGGGGTGATACGGATGCTCCTTCGGCTCGTCCGCGAACAGCCGCCCCACGGCGAGCCCGGAGGCCAGCTCCCCCGACGGCAGCGCCGAGGCCAGGTGCGCGGCGCCCGCGCGGGCGACCACGCCGTCGATGGAGCTGGTGACGTAGGCGTGCATGCCCAGGTGGGCGGCTCGCAGCGCCACCACCATGGAGGGGAGCAGTCCCCCGAGCACCATCGGCTTGAGCACCACCGCGCCCACCGCGGGCCCACCGCCCAGGTCCATCGTGAGGAGCGTGCGCACGGCGGGGGGCGTGGCGAGCGTCTCATCCGCGGCGATGAGGCACGGCGCGCGGCGCTGCACCCGCCACAGCGCCTGCAAATCCTCCGGCGGCGTGGGCTGCTCCACCAGCTCCAGGTCGTACCAGCCCAGCCGGTCCAACGCGCGGTTGGCCTCGGGCTCCGACCAGCCACCGTTCGCGTCCAGGCGCAGGCGCACGCGCGGCCCCACCGCCTCGCGCACGGCGCGGACCCGGGCTTCATCCGCGTCCAGCGAGCGGCCCGCGACCTTCAGCTTCAGCGTCTGATAGCCCTCGTCCGCCGCGGCCCGCGCTTCGCGCGCCAGCACCTCGGGGTCCTCGGCGCTCAGGAGCGCGTTCACGAAGACGTCCTGTCGCGCCTCCTCCGCGAGCAGCCAGCACAGGGGCACGCCCTTGCGCTGGGCCACCAGGTCCAGCAGCGCCAGCTCCAGGCCGTGCTGCGCGGCGGGGACGGGCCCGTCGGTGTCGAGGCCCCGGAGCCGCGCGCCGCGCTGACGCACCTCTTCACTGGCCGACGGCACGAGCGTGGCTTCGACGCCCTCGATGCTGTCCTCCAGCGTCTGGCCCTTGAGGGCGTTCAGCCACCCGCGAAGCACCGTGTGCGTGGTGGACAGGGACTCCGTGCCGAACTCGGGCAACGGCATCGCCTCGCCCTGCCCCATGTGGCCCTCGTCGTCCCACAGCCGCACGAGGAACCCGTCGCGCGTGGCGTAGGTGCCCCTCGCCGTCTTCAGGGGCTGGGCCAGCGCGAGGTGCAGCGGCGTGAGCGTCGCGTCGGTGATGCGCATGACGCTCCTTCAGCGCAGGTACAGGCCCACCGCGAACAGCAGCCCGAAGATCATCTGGAGCCGCGCCGTCCCGCCCAGCGCCGGGTTGAGCGCCGCGCCCTCGGCCTTGAGCATCAGCTTCAGCGGCGGCACCGCCAGCGGCAGGCTCAGGAGCGGCAGGAAGACCCAGGCGCTCGCGTAGCCCCTGGCGAACAGCACGAACGGCGTGGCGTACGAGGCGACGAGCAGCAGCACGTACTCCGCGCGGCCGAAGCCCTCTCCGAAGCGCACCGCCAGCGTGCGCTTGCCGGCCTTCACGTCCGTGCTCGCGTCGCGCTGGTTGTTCACCACGATGAGACACGTGCCGATGGCGCCCACCGGCAGCGACACCCACCAGGCCGCGGGGCCCACGATGCCGGCCTGCACGTAGTACGTGCCCGTCACCGCGACGATGCCGAAGAAGATGAGCACGAACAGGTCGCCCAGCCCGAGATAGGCCAGCGGAAACGGGCCGCCCGTATACGCATAGCCGCACACCAGCGAGGCCACGCCGATGAACACGATGGGCCAGCCGCCCACCGCCACCAGGTACAGTCCCACCAGCGTCGCCAGCGCGAAGCACCCGAGTCCGCCCAGCAGCACCGTGCCCGGCGCGATGAGCCCGCTCTGCGTCACGCGCCTGGGCCCCAGGCGCTCCTCGGTGTCCGCGCCCTTCTTGTAGTCGTAGAAGTCGTTGATGAAGTTGGTGCCGATCTGGATCAGCACCGCGCCCAGCAGCGCCGCGAGCGCGGGCCCCAGGCGCCCCACGCCGTCACCGTATGCGAGCGCCGTGGCCACCAGCACCGGCACCGCGCCCGCCGTCAGCGTCTTCGGACGCACGGCCATCAGCCACGTCTTCAGCGTGGGCTTGGGACGCGCGGCATCGGGGGGGGTGCTCACCAGGGTTGTCACGAGTGGGTCGCCTCTCGCGCCAGGATGGCGTGTTCGAACTGAGGCGCTTCGTACCAGGGCGTCTGGAGGAACGAGAGCACTTCTCGCACGTACTCCTCCGGCGCCTCCAGGTGCGGGGCGTGGGTGACCCCGGCGAACGCGTGGCGCCACACCACCGGCAGCTCCGCCGCCATGCGCCGCGCCAGGTTCGTGAACTTCACGTCCTGGTCGCCCGTGAGCAGCAGCGTGGGCAGCCGCTGACGGTGCAGCGCCGGCCAGTAGTCCGGCTGGACGCCCAGCCCCAGGGTCTCCAGCGCGCCAATGAGCCCCTCCGCCGTGCACGCCTTGCGGCGCTCGCGCAGCGCGGCCTGCGCCGGCTCCGGCAGGCGGCGCAGGCCGTCGAAGAGGGGCAGCGCCTCCCAGCGCTCCACGAAGGCGTCCACGCCCCTGGCGCGGAGGAAGTCCACGAGCTTGCCGTCCGCCTCGCGCCGCTCGGAGCGCTCCTGGCGGCGGTGCAGCCCGGGCGAGCCGCTCTCCATGATGAGCCGGCCGAAGCACTCCGGCGCGCGCACCGCGGCGCCCAGCGCCACCCGCGCGCCCTGCGAGTAGCCGAGCAGATCCACGTGGCCGCCCAGCTCGCGCGCCAGTCGCACCACGGCGTCCACCGTCTCCAGGAAGCCGTCGCGTCCCGTCTTCTCCGGCAGCGGCGTGCGGCCGTGGCCGGGCAGGTCCACCGCCACCACGCGCACGGAGCGGCCCAGCAGCGGGCGCAGGTGCGCGAACGAAGCGGCGCTGCCGGTGAAGCCGTGCAGCGCCAGGAGCGTATGGGGGCCTTCACCCCAGCTGTCGTAAGCGAGCGTCACGCCCATGATCCTTCTCCCAGTGCGGTGGCCATCCGCGTGAAGAGGTGTCGGTGCGCGTCCACGTTGGTGGCCCGGTCCACCACGACCTCCACCAGGTGGAGCCCGCCCTCCAGCCCGGTGCGCACCGCCGCGCGCAGGGCCGCGGGCGTCGTGGGCCGCTCGAAGCGGGCGCCCGCGAGCGCCGCCGCGTGCGACAGGTCCGCGCCATGCGGCGTGCCGAAGAGGGCCTCGAACTCGTCCACCTTCGCCACCTGCGCGAGCGGCAGGAAGGAGAAGATGCCGCCGC
>JAFADT010000171.1 GCA_023424585.1 Pseudomonadota bacterium | reverse complement strand
GATCTGGACGACTGGGATTTTGACGAGGACGACGTGGCGGCCGAAGACCCCTCCAACCCCGACGAAGCCTCCAAGCTCCGGCGCCAGCGCCTCCTGCGCCGCGCCATGGAGAACATGGGCACGCTCGGCGCCCGCCCCGTTCCCCCCGCCGCGAGCACCCCGGCCGCGTCCGAATCCGTCGCGCCGCCAGCCGCCAGCGTCGCCGCGCCCTCGGAGCCCCCCAGGCCCGACGAGGGCCGGCTCGCGCAGCAGATCGAGCAGCGCTACGCCGACATCCAGACCCGGAAGGACCACTTCGTCACCCTGGGCGTCCCGCAGGACGCCACGCGAGACCAGGTGAAGGCCGCCTTCCTGAGCCTCGCCAAGGTGTTCCACCCGGACCGGCTGCCGCCGTCCCTGCCTCACCTGGCGCCGAAGATCACCGCCGTCTTCGAGTCCATCCGCGAGGCCTACGAAGTCCTCCACGACGACACCCGCCGCAAGAACTACCAGCAGGCCCAGCAGGGCGCGCAGGCCGCCCCCAAGCCTCCAGCGGCCGCGGGTGCCCGGCCCGGCAGCCCTGGCGCGGCCCGCGCGGACACCAACGCGGACGACCTCTTCCGCATGGGCGAGGTGTTCTTCCGCAAGCGCGACTTCGTCGCCGCCAGCGAGCACTACGAGCGCGCCCACGCCCTGGACCCCAAGCCGCTGTACCTGGCGGCGCGCGCCTGGGCCGTCTACATGGACCCCAACCGCAAGGCCGACATGCCCCGCGCCAAACAGTGGATGGCGGATGCGGTGCGCACCGACCCGAACTGTGATCGCGCCCACTACCAGCTGGGCGTCATCGCGCGCGTGGAGGGGGACATGGACCGCGCCGAGCGGCACTTCCGGGAAGCCGTCCGCGCGAACCCCAAGCACCTGGAGGCGAACCAGGAGCTGCGGCTCATCGACATGCGCAAGAAGAACCCGCCCAAGAAGGGTCTCTTCCGCTGACCTGCCTGTTCCCCGGGGAGGGGACCGGCCGGTTTTCCGGACAGTCCCGCCCATTGACACACCTGGAAACCGGACCCGATGCTTGCCCCCCACGGGGCGCGTCCGTCGGATCCGCCGCCCCGCCCGTCTTGAAAGGCATGCCACGTGGCCAAGCAGCACCTGCTCCTCGTCGATGGTGACGCGAAGAGTCTGCGCGTGATGGAGGTCAGCCTGAAGAAGGCCGGCTTCTCCGTCACGACGGCGATCCACGGCAAGGATGCGCTGGAGAAGGTCCAGATCAGCCCGCCTGACCTCGTGCTCGCGGACACCAAGATGCCGGAGATGGACGGCTTCGAGCTCTGCAAGGCGCTCAAGTCCGACGAGCGCTTCAAGTTCATCCCCTTCGTCTTCCTGACGAACCAGAAGTCGGTCGAGTTCAAGGTGCGCGGCCTGGAGCTCGGGGGCGACGACTACCTGACGAAGCCCATCTACATCAAAGAGATCGTCACCCGCGTGAAGATGATCCTTCAGAAGGCCGAGAAGGAACGCATCGAGAAGCGCGAGACGACCAAGGGCGGCTTCGCGGGAAGCCTCGCCGACATGGGCGTCGTGGACCTGGTCCAGACCTTTGAGATCGGCCGCAAGACGGGCGTCATCTCCATCCAGGGCGAGCGCACCGGCGTCGTCTACTTCAAGGAAGGCCGCGTCATCGACGCGGAGCTGGGCCGGCTCAAGGGCGAGAACGCCTTCTACCGCCTGCTCAACACGTTCGAAGGCCAGTTCGACGTGCAGTTCACCACGTTGGACCGCCCCGAGCGCATCGAGGTCTCCACGCAGGGCCTCCTCATGGAGGGCATGCGCCGGCTGGACGAGTGGGGCCGGATGCTGGAGCAGCTCCCGCCCCTGGAGACGGTCTTCGAGATCGACTACCACCAGCTGGCGGACCGCCTGTCGGAGATCCCCGACGAGGTGAACGGCCTCTTGCGCCTGTTCGACGGCAAGCGCGCGCTGTCGCGCGTGGTGGAGGACTCGGACTTCGAGGACCTGGCCGCGCTGGGCATCATCAGCAAGCTGTACTTCGAAGGGCTGATCCGCGAGCTGGGCAACGCGCCGCCGGAGCCCGTGCAGAGCCGCAAGCCGGGCATCGAGCAGTGGCTGAACGCCGCGCCGCCCATCCCCGTGGACGTCGCGCCCGCGCAGGAGCCCGCGTCCGCGCAGGCCCCGGTGGAGCCGCCTCCGGTGGAAGCGGCGCGCGCGGCGGAAGCCCCGCACGCCGAGGAGCCCGCGCCCGCGCAGCCCGAGCCCCCGGAGGAGGTCACGCCCGTGGCGGAGGTGGCGCCCGCGCCGGTCTCCTCGCGGCCCGCGCAGGTGATCATCTTCCCGCCGCGCGTCCGCCCGGGTGACGGGGCGCCGCCTCCGTTCGGGCAGGAGCCGGAGTCCGTGGTGCCCCCGCTGTCGCAGGAGGGGTCGTCGTTCCTCGTGGAGCCGCCGCCGGCGCACCGCGCGGTGGAGCATGCGCGGCGCAGCCTGCTGCTCGACTGGAGCCGCGGGGACACGGAGGGCCTGAGCGCCTCCAGCACCTGGGGCCCGGGGTCGCCGTGGGCG
>JAFADT010000112.1 GCA_023424585.1 Pseudomonadota bacterium | reverse complement strand
GGCTACGACGCCACCCGGGGCAACCTGGGGGGCCTGTCCCGCTGCGTGGCCGCGGGCGTCCCGGAGCCCACCCTGGAGGCCCTGCGCAGCGCCTTCCTGGCCGCCCGGCCGGAGGTGGAGAAGCAGGCGCGCGCCCTGTTCACCCAGGGACAGGCGTTGGAGGTCCAACGGGCCGTCCCCGCCGCGCTGGAGCGCTACGCGGAGGCCCTCAAGCTGGACCCGCTGAACACGTCCTGGCTGAAGCACTACCAGGCGCTGCTGCGGCGGGCGCCGGTGGGCGCCGGGGCCCAGGCGCCCGGGGCCATGGCCTGATGGGCGCCATCAGGTGCCCCCGGGGGTAGGTCCCGCCCCCTTCGGGGACCGTGCGTTCAACAGTCAGCCGGGTGCGTTCGGGCGTGTGCAGCCCCCGGCTCCCCTCGTGTAGTGTCCGACGCCTTCCGCTACGCCCTCCCGGTTCCTGTCGAGGGCGGGGACACTGCCATGAACGCGCACATCTTCCGCGAGTACGACATTCGAGGTCTGGTGGACAAGGACCTCACCACCGAGGTGGTGGAGCTGCTGGGCCTGGGCCTGGGCACCATGATCCGCCGCAAGGGCGGCACCTCCATCGTGGTGGGCCGCGACTGCCGCGAGTCCTCCACGCGCTTCCGCGACGCGCTCGCGAAGGGCCTCACCACCACCGGCCTGGACGTCTACGACGTGGGCGTGGTGCCGACGCCGCTGACCTACTTCGCGGCGAACACGCTGCCCGTGGACGGCCTGGCGATGATCACCGGCAGCCACAACCCGAAGGAGTTCAACGGCTTCAAGATCGGCGCGGGCAAGACGACCTTCCACGGCCCGGAAATCAAGGAGCTGCGCCGGCTCATCGAGGCCCGGGACTTCGCGTCCTCCAACAAGCCCGGCAAGGTGACGCCCTTCGACATCATCACGCCCTACAACCACTTCATCCGCCAGACGGTGAAGGTGGGCCGCAAGGGGATGAAGATCGTCATCGACGCGGGCAACGGCACGGGCGGCGCCATCGCGGTGCCCCTGTTCGAGAGCATGGGCTTCGACGTGGTGCCCCTGTACTGCGAGATGGACGCGGACTTCCCCAACCACCACCCGGACCCCACGGTGGTGGAGAACCTCCAGGACCTCATCAAGAAGGTGAAGGAGGTCAAGGCGGAGGTGGGCATCGCGTATGACGGCGACAGCGACCGCATCGGCGTCATCGACGACCAGGGCAACGTGCTCTGGGGTGACCAGCTGATGGTGCTCTTCAGCCGCTACGTGCTGAAGGAGGCCCCGGGCGCGGCCATCATCGGCGAGGTGAAGTGCAGCTACACGATGTACGACGACATCGCGAAGCACGGCGGCAAGCCGGTGATGTGGAAGGCGGGCCACTCGCTCATCAAGTCGAAGATGAAGGAGGAGCACGCGGAGCTGGCCGGCGAGATGAGCGGCCACATCTTCTTCAAGCACCGCTACTTCGGCTTCGACGACGCGGTGTACGCGTCCGCGCGCCTGCTGGAGATCCTGACGCACGAGAAGCAGGCCATGTCGCAGCTGCTCTCCGACGTGCCGAAGACCTTCGCCAGCCCCGAGCTGCGCTTCGACACGACGGAGGAGAAGAAGTTCTCCATGGTGAAGCGCGCCACGGAGCTCTTGCGCGACGCGGGCCACAAGGTGGTGGACGTGGACGGCGTGCGCGTGACGTTCCCGGACGGCTGGGGGCTCATCCGCGCGTCGAACACGCAGCCCATCCTGGTGCTGCGCTACGAGGCCAGCACGGAGGCCCGCGTGAAGGAGATCCAGGCGCTCATCGAGAAGACGGTCGCCCAGGCGCAGAAGGACGTCGGCGCCTGAGCCGCCGGCGGTCCACGCGAAGCAGACGCACGTAAGGGAGGGAGCATGCCGACGCTGGGAATCGACCTGGGCGGGACGTTCGCCCGGGCCGCGGTGGTGGATGGGAAGGGTGTCATCCTCGCGAGCGCCAAGGTCGCGGTGCAGGACCGCAAGCCGCAGGGCGTGGTGGAGACCATCGCCCAGGCGGCGGAGGAGGCGGTGAAGAAGGGCGGGGTGAAGGTGGACGGCTGCGGCGTGGGCGCGGCCGGGCAGATCCACAAGGACACGGGCGTCATCTCCGTGGCGCCCAACCTGGGCTGGCGGGACGTGCCGCTGGCCCAGCTGCTCACGAAGCGGTTGGGCTACGACGTGAAGGTGGTGAACGACCTGTCCGCGGCGGCGTGGGGTGAATTGCACGCGGGCGCGGGCCGCGGGGCCCAGGACATCTACGTGGTGTTCGTGGGCTCCGGCGTGGGCAGCGCCATCGTCGCGGACGGGCGGCTGGTGCACGGCGGCGGCGGCGTGGCGGGCGAGCTGGGCCACATCAAGGTGGTGCCCGGCGGCCGGCTGTGCGGCTGCGGCGAGCACGGCTGCCTGGAGGCGTATGCGGGCGGCCACAACCTCATCGCGCAGACGAAGGAGCTGATGGCGTCGGGCGGCTCGCGCGTGCTGGAGCGGCTGACGAACGACGACGCGGACAGCATCACCCCGGTGACGCTGGAGACGGCGGCGGAGGCGGGGGACGCGAAGGCCCGGGAGATCCACGACCGCGCGGCGCACTTCCTGGCGCTCGCGGTGGCCAACCAGGTGACGGTGCTCAACCCGTCGCGGCTGGTGCTGGGCGGCGGCGTGCTGACGCACTGCCCGGGCATCAAGCGCCAGGTGCTGGACGGCGTGCAGCAGTGGTCATCCCGCGTGTCGCGCGAGGGCCTGCTCATCGCCGACGCGGAGCTGGGCGACGACAGCGGCCTCATCGGCGCGGCGCTGCTGGTGAAGTGAAGCCCCCGGCGCGGGGGCCTCTCCCCGCGCCACGCGGAGGGCTACGGGGGCTCCGGCTTCGGAGCCGGCGCCGCGTCCGTGAGGCGCAGCTTCGCGATGCGCCCCTCCTCGCCCACCGCCCAGGCGGTGTCCCGCGTGCGCGGCGGCGTGGACACGGCGTGGAAGCCCGCGCGGTCCAGCGGCGCCCACGTCCTGCCCGAGTCCTTCGACACGTCCGAGCCCGTGGGCCCCACGGCGATGAGCCACGGCTTCTTCTCGCGCGTGAGCGGCGCGACGCAGGAGCGGTAGCCCCCGAGCCCCTTCTCCGGCACGGTCCACCTGCGCCTGGCCCCGTCCAGGGTGAGCGCCGCGGTGCCCGTCTTCACCTCCGGCTGCTTGTAGTCGCCGCCCACCGCGATGCCCGCCTTCGGGCTCCAGAAGTACAGCGAGAACACCCCCGCGCCCTCCCCCGTGGCCAGCGGCGTCGGGGCGACGCTCCACGTCTTGCCCCGGTCCGCCGAGTGCAGCACGCGCGCCACGGAGCCCCCCAGCCCGAACCAGACGTGGGACGTGCCATGGACGGCGATGCTCGTGCCGCTGGCCGCGAAGCCGGCCTCCCCCGCGAGCGCGGCGGGCAGCGCTCCTTCGGGCACGGGCTTCCACGTCGCGCCGCCGTCCTCGGTGGTGATGACGACGAAGTGCCCGTCCACGGGGTCGCTGAACGCGACGCCGTGCTGTTCGTCCCAGAAGGCCATGCCGTTGAAGAAGGCTCCAGGCCGGGTGTTGGTGAACTGGCGCGTCCAGTGCGCGCCCCCGTCCGTCGTCTTGTAGATGCGCGACCTGTCACCCGCGCCGATGGACAGCACATAGGCCGTGCGGTCGCTGAAGGCGTCCACGTCGCGGAAGTCCAACGCCTCCGCGTCCGGCACGGGGACCCTTGTCCACGTCGCGCCGCCATCCGTGGTGCGCACGACGGTGCCCTTGTCGCCGCTGGCCCACGCCACGCGGCCGTCCACCGCGCTCACGCCGCGCAGGCGCACCGTCGTCCCGCTCGCCTGCGGCTCCCACTGCATGTCCGCGCTCCCCAGGGCCAGCCACGTCGCCAGCCACACCGCTCCCGTCGTCATGTCCCGGTGCCTCCCGCGTGTCCGTCCACGCGAGGCGGGACGCTAGCCGAGCTGGGCCCGGTCAGCGCCGCTCGGCGGGGTTCGCGGCGTCCGGCAGCGAGGTGTCCTCGGGGATGAAGGCGACGCGGCACCTGTCCAGGTCGGGGCCGCAGGCGCGGTCCAGGTCGCCGCGCGTGTCGCAGCCCGGGCGCTCCTCGCAGGCGTCCGGCAGGAAGGCCCAGACGAACTGGAGCACGTTGCCACCCCGGCCCTCCGGCAGCGCGGCGAGGAGGTCCGGCTTCCGCTCCTGGAACAGGCGCGCCAGGCGCACGGTCTTGTCCTCCAGCTTCACGTGCCGCGCGTCCCCCATGTACCGGCGGCTGGCGTCGTTGAGCTGCGCGTCCAGGAACTCCGGCTGGTAGGGCGCGCCGTCCAGCCGGGGCCCGCCGCGCGTCCCCTCGAAGAGGGCGAAGTGCACGCGCGGGTCCGCGTACTCGCCCAGGAGGATGCGCCGCTTCAGGGCATACAGCGTCAGCCGCTCGCCGCCCACCGGCCACGCGTGGGTCCAGTAGAAGCCGCCGAACCAGGACGCGCCCACGCCGTCCGGATAGCGCTCCACCAGCTGCATCAGCACCAGCGCGTTGTACGCGTTGAGCCAGTACGCCAGCCCGTCCTCGGGCGCGGGGAACAGCTCCGGCTGGCGGTGCGGCGACACCGCCGCGAGCGACGCGACGAAGCGCTCCAGCGCCGCGCGGTCGCGCGACAGGCCGTCGAAGTCCAGGTCCCCGCTGGGGCGCACGTGGCTCAGCGCCTGCGCGTAGTCCGCGTAGCCGAAGGGGCCGGCCGCCGGAGGCGCGGGCGCGGGCAGGGCGCCCCCCACGTACAGGCCCGCTCCCACGGCGAGCGCCACCAGCACGGCCAGGGGCGCCACGGTGAACCAGCGCGCGCGGCGGCGGGAAGGGATGGGAGCGCTCACGGCCCGGCAGTCTATGCCACCCGCCGGGCCCGCCTCCCACACCCTTCGGCTCCTCGTGAGCCCCACTCGCGAGCCCCGCCGGGGGCCGCAGCGACGGGCCGCTATACTGCCCGCGCATGGAGCCTACCCCCGACGTCGTCCGGCATTTCCATCCGGTGCTCCCCTCCCGTCAGCTCCGTCGCAAGCCCGTCCGCGTGGAGCTGGCGGGCCACGCCTACGCGCTCTTCCGGGACGCCTCCGGGAGGGCCGCGGCGCTGTCGGACGCGTGCCCGCACCGCTTCGCGCCGCTGTCGAAGGGCACCGTGACGAAGGAGGGCCAGCTCCAGTGCCCGTACCATGGCTGGCGCTTCGACGCGCGAGGGCACGGCGTCAACCCCAGCCAGCCGGAGCTGCGCCACTGCGAGGCGCGGAGCTTCCAGGTGGTGGAGCGCCACGGCTACCTCTGGCTCGCGCACGCGGACACGCCGGAGTCCGCGATGCCGGCGCTCGCCGGCGGCGACTACGTCTTCGGTGGGACGTTCTCCACGCTGTTCGAGGCGCCGCTGCACGTGGCGCTCGACAACTTCAGCGAGGACGAGCACACGCCCTTCGTCCACACCCGGCTGGGGTGGAGCGGCGCACAGGCGGGAGCGGTGGAGTTCGAGGCGCACAACCACGACGACCGCACGGAGGTGCACTACCGCGCCCCGCAGCGGCCCGCGCCCATCATGCGCCTGCTCGCGGTGGGCAAGGGAGACGTCTTCCACAATGACTGGGTGACGCGCTTCGACCCGGTGCGCAGCGCCTATACGATCCGCTGGACCGCGGCCTCGGGAGCGCCGCGCCCCTTCATCACGCAGGCGCACATCTTCTTCGTGCCGGAGACGGCGCGCACCACGCGCCTGCACGTCTTCTCCTTCCTGCGCACGGGCGTGCCCGCGCTCCGGCCCTTCCTGCCGGTGGCGGCGAGGGCCGCGCTGGGCCTCACCTGGTGGGAGGTGCGCGACGACGCGCGCTTCATCCCCACCGTCGCGGACACGCCCTACAGCCACAAGGGCATGCGGCTGGACAAGTACGACAAGCCGCTCGTCCACCAGCGCAAGCTGCTGGAGCGCATCTACTACGCGCAGG
>JAFADT010000466.1 GCA_023424585.1 Pseudomonadota bacterium | reverse complement strand
CTCCAGCACCTCGTCGAGCGTGCGCGCCGTCTCCCGCGCCCCCGCGCCCGCCGCGGATCCGGACGAGTCCTCCACCTCGCGGGCGACACGCGACGACGCGACCCGGCGCAAGGCCATGCCGGTGCGGCCGGAGCCCTCGGAGCCGCCGCGTGCCGCGCGGCGTGAGGTGGCGCCGGTGAAGAAGGGCGGCGCGCTGCGCTCCGCGCTGATGTTCCTGCTGCTCATGGTCGTCGCGCTGGCCATCGTGGGCGCGGGGCTCTACTTCGTCCCGGAGCTGCGCGTGGCCGTGGGCCTGGAGCAGTCGCGGACGTCGACGCCGCCTCCGCCCACCCCGGTGCAGCAGCTCTCCACGCGGCCCTCGCGCCCCACGGGGCGTCCGCCTGGGGCCGAGCCGGCTTCGGCGGACACGCCCCCGGCCCAGGACGTGGCCGCCACTCCCCCCGCGCCGCAGGCCCCCGCCGAGGAGGCCCTCTCGGCATTGACCGCGGATGAGCTGCTCGGTCCCAATGCGTCGGCGGAGGGCACCGCCGCGTCCACCCCCGCCGCGAAGAAGCCAGCGCCGTCACGCCCTCCCAAGCGCGCCGCGCCGGCCCGTCCCGCCAAGGTGAGCAACCTCCCCCCCGAGCTGGAGAAGGAGTGGACGCAGACGAAGACGCTCTTCCAGACGCTGGAGGAGAAGCACGGCTGCGAGGCCATGGGGTTGGCGTGCAACCTGTACGGCAAGCTGGTGGAAGACTTCAACGAAGGGGGGAGCAGGACGCCGACGCTCAGGGCCGTGAAGAACCTGCATGAGAAGCTCAAGATCGTGAAGCGCGCCCAGGAGTAGCCGCCACAGGGAAGCCGCGCCTAACGGCGCGTCCCCGCGTCCATCGTCCCCGCGTCCATCGTCCCCGTGCCCGCGTCGCGCCCGGAGCCGCCGGTGCCCTGCGAGGACGCCGCGCCCCGGTAGCTCTCCGCGAGCCCCGTGCCCAGCTCCTCGCTGCCGCCCATCGCGCCCCGGCTGTTGCTGTTGTAGGGCGTGCCGCCGCCCTCCTGTCTGGCGGTGTCGCCCAGGTTGTTGCTCGCCGCCTTCCCGGCCTGAGCCTCGCGGGAGCGATACTGGAGCTGCACGGGATCCTGGAACCCTTGCGTGTCCGCCGGAGGCGATTCCTTGCCGCAGCCCCAGCCTCCCAGGGCGCCGCCCACCAGCAGCCCCAGCCCCACCGCGCGCTTGAAGCCCTTCATGATGTTCCCCCCCGGCGCGAGCGAGTCCGCGCCCATCCGCCCGGGAAGTTAGGGCCGATGCCCGCCGCGGCCACCCGCCCCGACAGCTACCTGCCCGGCCGCCCGCCGGGCTCCGGGAAGTGCCCGTGTTGACAAGACTGTCGTCCCAGCGGGAAACACTGGGAGCGCGGGACCCCTACGCCGTGTGTCTCCCCCCGCCCCCGAGGCCGCATGGTGCGCTACGCGCTCGCCATCTTCACCAGCGCCTTCCTGCTCTTCGGAGTCCAACCGCTGGCGGGCCGGTACGCGCTGCCGTGGTACGGCGGCACGCCCGCGGTGTGGACCGTGTGCATGCTGTTCTTCCAGGCGGTGCTGCTCGCGGGCTACGCCTACGCGCACGTCGTGGCCTCCCGGCTGCGTCCGCGCGCGCAGGCCCTCCTGCACCTGGGCCTGCTGGTGGTGGCGCTGGCGGCGCTGGCGGCGCGGGCCTCGTGGACGGGCTCGCCGCTGGCGCCCGGGGAGGGGTGGCGCCCGGTGGACGAGCACCTGCCCGTGCTCCGGCTGATGGGGATGCTGGCCGCCACGCTGGGCCTGCCCTTCTTCGTGCTCAGCACCACCGGCCCGCTCGTCCAGGCCTGGTTCGCCCGCGCGCGGCCGGAGCGCTCGCCGTACGTGCTCTACGCGCTGTCCAACGCGGGCTCGCTGCTGGCGCTCTTGGGCTACCCGTTCCTCGTGGAGCCCTGGGTGGGCCGGAGCGCGCAGGCCTGGGGCTGGGCCGTGGGCTTCGTCTTCTTCGTCCTCTGCATCCTGGCCTGCGCCAGGGACCTGCTGCGCCGCGCCCCCGCGAACGCCCTGGGAGAGGCCTCCGCCGGGGACTCCACCCACGCCGCCGCCGAAGCCTCCACGGCGCCGCGTCCGGGCCTGGGGCCCACGCTGACGTGGCTCGGGCTGAGCACGTGCGCGTCGGTGCTGCTCCTGGCGACGACGAACAAGCTCTCCCAGGACGTGGCGGCGGGGCCCTTCCTGTGGGTGATGCCGCTGGCGGTGTACCTCCTCACCTTCATCCTGGCCTTCTCGCGCGAGTCCCTCTACGCGCGCACGCCGTACTCGGTGGGGCTCATCGCCTCCGTGGTGCTGGTGACGTACGCGCACAAGGAGGGGCCGTCGCTGGGCCTGGGGTGGCAGGTGCTCTTCCACGCGGGCGCCCTCTTCACGGGCGCCATGGTGTGCCACGGCGAGCTGTACCGGCGCCGGCCCGCGCCGCGCTACCTGAGCGCCTTCTACCTCTGGGTGTCCGTGGGCGGCGTGGTGGGCGGCGTGTTCGTCAACCTGGTGGCGCCCGCCCTCTTCAACGCCTACTGGGAGCACCCGCTGGCGCTGGCCGCGTGCTGTGGCGTCGCCTTCGTGGGGCTGATGCGCAGGCCGAAGGCGGAGTCGGTCGTGGCGCGCACGCAGCGCCTGCTGCGCGGGGCGATGCTGGTGGGCGTGGCGGTGCACCTGCCGGTGCTCGTCGCCACGGACCTGGGGCGCGTGCGCTTCGCCGCGCGCAACTTCTTCGGCGTGGTGCGCGTGCTGGAGCTGTTCCCGGACGACCCGAAGCAGCACCAGTACGCCCTGCGCCACGGCGCCATCACCCACGGCTGGCAGTACATCCAGCCGGAGCGCCGGCGCGTCCCCTCGGCGTACTACACGGCGGACAGCGGCCTGGGGCTCGCGCTCGCGGAGCAGCGCCGGTGGCGCCAGGCGCTGGGGCTGCCCACCGGCCTGCGCGTGGGCATGCTGGGGCTGGGCGTGGGCAACAGCGCCATGCTCCTGGCCGCCGGGGACGACGCGCGCTTCTATGAAATCAACCCCGTCATCATCGCCCTCGCCAGGGGGCAGGGGGGCTTCTTCAGCACGCTGAAGGACACGCCCGCGCACGTGGAGGTCGTCGAGGGCGACGCGCGCATCTCCCTGGAGAAGGAGCTGGAGCACGGCTCGCGCCAGTTCGACGTGCTGGCGCTGGACGTCTTCAGCTCGGATGCCATCCCGGTGCACCTGCTGACGCGGGAGGCGATGGCGCTCTACGTCCAGCACCTGGCGCCGCACGGCGTGCTGGTGCTGCACATCAGCAACCAGCACCTGGACCTGGTGCCCATCAGCCTGGCGCACGCGCGGGCCGCCAACCTGTCCGCGGCGCTCGTGTCGCGGGACAGTGAAGGCGACGCGGTGTCCAGCGCGTGGATGCTGCTGAGCCCGGACAAGGAGTTCTTCGGGGGCTCCACCTTCCACGAGGGGCGGGCCCGGACGCGCCGGTTGGCGCTGCGCGGCGAGCCGGAATA
>JAFADT010000097.1 GCA_023424585.1 Pseudomonadota bacterium | reverse complement strand
CGTCGGAGTCGTGTTGCTCGGTGGGCTTCGGGTCGCCCGAGGAACAGCCCCAGAGGGCCGCCAACGCCAGGACGAGCAGCAGGGTGGGCCGCGAGGGCCAGGAGCGTGACATGGACGGGTGGGCCTCCGGAGGCCGGAGCGCGGGCCTCTCGTGAGCGCTCACCCTAGCAGCGCGTCCCGACGCCTTCAGCGGGGCCCCCGGGACCCGGGCGGTGACGTCCCCGGGGGCTGGCCACTTGGCAGTGGGTGAACAGTGCCTACCTTGCGCCGCGCACGGGGGGAGGCGCGACGGATACTGCTTCCCCCCTCAAGTGAAGGAGTCACACCACATGAAGAAGCTGACGCTGCTGGCCTTGACGCTGGGCGCCCTCTCCGTGGGCGTGGGCTGCCACCGCAACACCCGCGAGGCCGCCAAGGACGACATGGAGCAGGCGGGCGACACCGTGAAGGACAAGGCCGAGGACGCCGCCGACGCCACGGGCGACGCCGCGGAGAAGGCCGGCGACAAGATCGAGGACGCGACGGACAAGTAGCCTGCCGCCGCGCCATGCGGAGCAAGCACCCCGGACGCCCGGCCCCTTCGCAGGAGCCTGGCGCCGGGGTGTCGTCATTCCACGCGGCTCCTCCGTGCGCGGCTAGAAGCCCGCCGCGAAGTCCTGGATGCTCCAGAGCAGGCTGTTCTGGTGGTCCAGGCCCTGCGTCGTGGCGTGGTCTGACACGGTCCTGCCCGCCAGGGCGGGGATGCCGGGGCAGCTCAGCTGGCCGTGGATGGCCTGGGCGTAGCCGTTGGTGGTGATGGCGCTCGCCATGCTGGACGTGGTGGGCACCGTCACCTGGCCCGTCGTGCTGACCGTGTTGTCGGCGCCGGTGTTGGAGAACGAGACGGCGATCGCCCCCGTGTCGAAGGCGTTGTTCTGGGTGATGAGCTCGTTGATGAGCGGCGCGCCGCTGTTCACGCGCCAGCTCCCCTGCTCCCGCGCGGTGGCCACGCCGCTGACGGTCGTCCGGCCGGTGACGCGCCCCATGTGGTCGAAGCGGGCATTGCACGGCGAGGTGCATGGCACGCTGAGGAAGATGGGGAAGGGCACCGGGAACCACCCGCCCGGCCGGGAGATGAGGATGTCCCACCAGTAGAGGGAGACCCGGCGCGAGCACCTCAACCCCAGCGACAGCTTGCTGGTGCCGGTGACGGTCCGATTGAGGCTCAGCGGATACACCGTGAGGGCGTTGGCGCTCAGCGTGTGCTTCGCGCCCGGCCCGTTCCAGCCATAGAGGCTGCGGTTCGGGTACGAGACCAGGATGCTCTGGGGGGTGGTGGGCGTGTACGTCTTCGTGGAGGTCCAGGCGCAGGTGCAGGGGCCGGAGAGGGGGATGCGCGGGTAGAGCTGGTGCGTGTAGACCAGCGCCTCGCCGCGCAGGTGCGGGAAGTCCTTGGACACCTCCTGCACCAGGTCGTACTCGCCCTGGCCATGCGCCTCGTCGAGCCTGGTGATGGCGGCGTCCAGCTCGCTGCTCACGTGAACGACGTCCTTGTCGGACGTGACGCCCGCGGACACGGTGAGGCTGCACTCCTTGTCGTTCGCGCAGTCCAGGCTCACGTCATAGGGCTGGGTGAACAGCGGTGTGCCCTTGGGGTCCTCCAGCACCAGCTTCTGCGTCCAGCCCGTCTCCCAGGGCTTGTCCAGCGCGCCAAACAGCTTCACCTGGGAGACTTCGCCCGGCTTCGGCGTCACCTGCGCGCCCGCGGTGGGCTTGTCCGCGCCGTCATGGGAGACGAGCTTCGAAGACGGGGGCAGGTCCTCCTGCCGGTCCGTCCACAGGATGCGCGCGGTCAGCTCGCCGTCCTCCATCGCCACGTCGAGCAGGGTGGCGACGTTCGGGCGCGCCTCTCCTCGCGGCTCCGCGGCGTGGGCGGGAGCGCCCAGCAGCAGCCCTCCCAGCGCGAAGGAGGAGACGGTCAGCGAGCGCAACCAGGACGGAACGAGCCCTGACAGGGCTCGCGCGGAGTGATGGGGCATGAGGCAATCCCTTGCGGAGAATGGGGTCCGCCCTCCGACACGGGTCGTCGGAGGGCGGTGTCCTGTCAGAGCAGGTCCCGTGCCAGGGATTGCGCCATGTCTGTCATTGTGGCGGGTTTGGGAGGGAATGCTAGGATTTCCACGACATTGACGAAAACGTTGCTTGCGTGGAGGTGTATCCCGTCGCGTTACGCTCCCCTCGCTCGGTGTAGCGCGGAGGGCTACAGGCCGAAGAAGTCCCAGATGCCCTGCGTCAGGCTGCCCTGATTGTCCTGGGTGGTGGCGGTGTCCCAGGCGCGGCCGATGGGGTACAGGGTCCCGCTCGGGATGGGGCACACCACGCTCCCCTGGACGGCCATGGCGTAGCCGTTGCGCACGTGCCCGTAGGGCCACTGGGTGGAGTCCGGGGTGTTGCCGCCGAAGGCATGGAAGGCCTCGCCGGACGTCTGGACGTAGCTGGTGCCGCTGCCCACGTTGTTCACGACGCGGGGCTCATCGAAGGAGTCGTGGGTGGGCGCGAAGATGGACTTCTCCACGACCGGGCTCAGCGCATCGCCCAGGTGGTACGTGCTCTGCTCCTGCGCGGTCCCGTTGAGGAGCGGGCCGGAGCTGTATGCCTCCACGGAGCCGGTGATGCGCCCGTAGTGATTGAACCTGCCGCTGCACGGCCCGACGCAGGTGCTGTAGACGGGCTGGGGCAGGAGCACGGACCTCACCCGGCCGTCGGACTGCCGGATGCCCACGGGCTGGAGGCGGGGCGAGCTCAGCGTCCCGCAGCGCAGGCTGAGGGTGACCCGGCTGGTGCCCTGTGCGGACAGGCGCGCATTCGAGGCGCGGTTCCTCAGCGGCCTCGAGTACAGCTCGTGCGCCGCGCCCAGGGTCGTCCCCGAGGTGTTGGTGCGCGAGAAGGACGTCTCCCAGACGCAGTCGCAGCCCTCGGCGGGGCTGTACTTGACCAGGCCCTGGGCGTAGCTCAGGGCCTCGCCGAACAGCGAGGGCTCACGCCGGGCCACCTCGCGCACCAGGTCGAACTGCTTCGTCCCCAGCTCCTTCTCGATGGAGGCGAGGGTCTTCCGCAGGGCGGTGCTCACGTGCACGACCTCGCGGCTGGCGGAGATGCCCGGCGCGGCCGTCAGCTGGCAGGTCTTCTCGTCCTCGCAGGCCAGGCTGACGTCATAGGGCTGGCTGGCCAGCTCCCGGCCCTTCGCCTCGCGCACGACGAGCCGCTGGGCCCAGCCCGTCTCCCACGGCTCCTGCACCGCGCCGGACAGCCTCACCTCCAGCTCCTCGCCGGCCTTCGGCGCCACCCGCTCGCCCGCGGTGAGCGTGTCCGTGCCGTCATAGGACAGGACCTCCACCTCCTCGGGCAGGGACTTCGACTCGGCGGACCAGCGGATGCGCGCGGTCAGCTCGCCGTCCCGCATGGACACGTCGACGATGGTGGCGGGCGCCTCGCGTGCTTCGGCGGCGAGGGCGGGCGCGGCCATGAGCAGGCCGCCCAGGGCGAACGAGGAGCGCGTCAGCGAGCGGAGCCAGGTGGGGGCGAAGGCTCGGGGAGAACGACGGTGCATGGTGCAGTCCCTTGGGAAGAGGGGTTCCGCCATTCCTGACACGGGATGTCAGAATTGGCGGGCCACCCCAAGAGCAGGTTGCGTGCCACGCATGGCCACGGCGGCGCCGGGGGAAGACGCTCGGGTCTTGTAGCGTGGAGCGCTACCGGCCCCGCGGAAGGTTCGCGGCGAGGGCCCCTTTCGTCTTCTCACCCAGGTCCCCCATGGCGTGCGCGTGGATGCGGCGCCGGGGGCCCTGCTCGACGCCTGGCGGCGGAGATAGGGACTGGACGAACGGTCTGTCCCGGGCCGCACTCCGCCACTGACAGCGGGGGCGGGACGTGTAGTCTGCCGCCCGTGGGCATCCTCGAGCGGGCACGGGTGGAGTGGTTCGCGGCGGCCTTCGGTCTTGTCGTCGGCACCATGATGGTCTTCGTGCCCTACGAGTTCGGGGCCCCCCTCTTCCAGCTCATCTACCCGTACGTCCGCCCGCTCGGCAGCCTCTTCCTGGTGGGCTCGGCGACGATGCTCGCCGCGATGATGTACCCCACCTGGCCCCCGTTCGTGGGGTGGCTGGGCCGGGCGCTCTTCCTGGGGGCGGTGGCGTTCTACTGGTGGGGCGCCACCGTGATGCCCCGGGGCATCACCGGCTTCGTGCTGTACCCGCTGCTCGCGGGCCTGATGCTGCTGGAGCGGACCCACCGCTTCCGGGAGCGGGGCCTGCTGTCGGTGCTCATCGCCTGCGTGGCGCTGAGCTTCGGCGGGTTGATGGTCCTGGTCCCCGGCAGCGTCATCCGCATGTCGCTGCTGGCGTTCGGGCCGTTCGTCCGGCTCCTGGGCGGAGCCTTCCTGGTGACGGGGACGCTGCTGGCGGTGGGGCTGTGGCGGGGGCGTGGCCGGGCCTGCCGCATCGCCGTGGGGGGCTTGAGCGTCCTGTTCCTGACCTTGACGCTCGTGCTGGGGTCGCGAGGCTCCTGGTCCGGGATGGGCGTGTACGCGGTGCTGGCCCTGGCCTGTCTGTTGTTGTTGTGGGTGCGCGAGGTGCCCGTGCTGTCCGGGGTGCGCTGGCGGCTGTTCCGGGGCATGGCCCTGGCGTCGGTGCTGCCCATCCTGGCGCTGGGGGCGGTGACGTCCTACGTGGCGCAGCGGGCGCTCGAGGTGGAGCTGCGCGGCAAGGCGCAGCATGCGGTGGTCACGGAGACGGCGTGGCTGGAGCAGAAGACGGCCCTGGCGCGCGCGCTCCTGGGCGCGCAGAGCCGGGACCCGGCCTTCATCGCCGCGGCGCGCACGGGGAACCTGGAGGTCCTGCGCGAGCGGGTGGAGCTGTTGGAGTTCGACTCCGGCCTGTTTGACGCGACGTGGCTGTTGGATTCGACGGGGGAGACGCTGGTGCCCTCCGTGAAGCTGAACCGGCGCACCGGCAACTTCGCGGACCGGGACTACTTCCAGCAGGCCCTGAAGGGCGGAGACCAGGTGCTCCTGTCCAAGCCCTTCCTCAGCCGGGCGGGGGTGCCCTTCGTGGTCTTCACCGCGCCGGTGGAGCTGGGGGATGGCCGGCGCCTGGTGCTGGTGGGCGGGCTGTCCCTGAAGGGGCTGGGCCTCCAGCCGACGCTGGCCTCGAGCAGCTACCACGTGGAGCTGTTCGACCGGCGCGACGGGACGCTGCTGCGCGAGACGGACCGCGGCGACGTGCTCA
>JAFADT010000065.1 GCA_023424585.1 Pseudomonadota bacterium | reverse complement strand
GCCCCAGGGGAAGTCGCGCTCCACGCGGGCGCGGGCGTTGGCGCTCAGCGCGGCGCCGAGCGCGGGGTTCGCGACGAGGTCCTTCACGGCTTCGGCGATGGCCTTGGGTGAGCCGGGGCGGATCCGGTAGGCCTCGGTGCCCTCCGCGAGCGCGCGGGTCACGGGCAGGTCGCTGACGACGACGGGCGTCCCGGTGGCCATGGCCTCCAGGAGCTTCAGGGGGCAGCAGCCCTGCACGCAGTTGCGGTCGTTCACGGGCAGCGGCACGAGCACGAGGTCGCAGGCGTGGTGCAGCCGGGCGAGCTCCTCCTGGGGCAGGGGTTCGAGGAGCTGGACCGCGCCCTGGAGCACGAGGTCGCCGCAGCGATCCAGGAGCGCGCGGCGCGCGTGCTTGCGCAGCGGGCCCACGAGGGTGAGGGACACGTCCAGGTCGCGGCGCAGGAGGCGGCAGGCCTCGATGGCGTGGTGCACGCCCTGCCACGCGGTCATGGTGCCGCTGTAGAGCAGGCGCAGGGGGCGGCCGGCCTCGGGTGCGCGCGGCGGGGCGTGGCGGAACACGTCCAGGTCCACGCCGTTGGGGATGACGCGCAGGCGCGACGGCTCCGCGCCGCGCGACACCAGGTGCTCCGCGGTGACGGCGCTGGGCGTGACGAGCAGGTCCGCGGCCTGGAGGCAGGCCTCCTCCTGGGCGAGCAGCTTGCGCATCAGCTCCGCGTCATCGGCGACGTCGGGGTGGTGGTACTTGAGCTCGATGGAGGGCAGGCCGTTGACCTCGTAGACGAGCGCGTCGGTGAGGGCGGCCTTGCGTCGGGCGATGGGGTAGCCCTCGAAGATGGAGCGGACGTGGACGGCCCTCGCGCGCGGCCGGCCCCGCCACCACGCGCCCAGGTGCGCGCGGAACGTCAGCGCCTGGGCGATGAGGTCTTTCCCGCGGGCGCCCAGCGGGTGGTAGGTGACGTGGGGGCTCAGGGCCGGCGGGGGCGCGTCCGGAGCGTCGCCAATGGCCACGAGGTCCACCGGGCCGAACGCGGCGCCCAGGGCCTCCACGAAGGCGCGGATGTGCACGGCGGCGCCCTTGGGCGCGGGGAAGCGATCGAAGGACGCGTAGACGATGCCGGAGGAGCCCACGGCCCGGTGCTACCGCGACGCGGGGCTGGCGGCAAACGGGGCCCACCGCTCGGCGGTCCGGAGCTCAGGCAGGATGGCGCGCATGCTCCTGAGTCCCGGGGTGATGATGGCGCTGCTCCAGCGCAGCCTCCGGCGCGGATGGTGGGCGTGCCGCTGCCCATCCCCGCCTCGCTGGCGCCATGCTCAGGCCGGCCGCTCCACCTTGCCGTCCGCGTGCCGCGCGAAGCGGCCCTCCTCGCGCGCGTGCACCGGGTCGTGGCTGGGCCAGGGCCAGCCGCCGAAGCCCGTGCGCTGGTAGTCCGCGAAGGCCTGCTGGATCTCCTGCCGCGAGTTCATCACGAACGGGCCGTACTGCACGACCGGCTCGCCAATGGGCTTGCCCTGGAGCAGCAGCAGCTCCGCCGTCTCCGGGCCGTTCTCCAGCACCACGTCCACGTCCGCGCGCAGCTCGACAGCGCTCCTCGCGGGCACCGCGCGCCCCCCCACGCTCAGGCCCGAGCCCAGGAAGAAGTAGAGCACCCGGTTCGTGCCGCGCTTCGCCGCCGGCAGCGTCCAGCGCGCGCCCGGCTCCATCTTCAGCGTCCAGATGGCCACGTCCGCGTCCGGGTTCGCGGCCCAGGACTTGGGCGGCGGCGGTGGCGCCTTCACGTCCCCCAGGTTGCCCGCCACCACGGTGAGGGTCGTGGCGCGGCCCGCGTCGTCCTTCGCCACGTGGCGCGGGATGACGTGGTCCCACAACATGGAGAAGTGCGCGGGCACCATCTTGTTGGCGCGCGGCAGGTTCAGCCAGATTTGGAACAGCTCGATGTGGTTGCCCTGGTCCTGCTTGAGCAGCGGGAACATCTCCGAGTGGTTGATGCCACCGCCCGCGGTGAGCCACTGCACGTCGCCCCCGCCGAAGCGCGCCGCCGCGCCCAGCGAGTCCGAGTGGTCCAGCAGCCCGTTGCGCACGATGGTCACCGTCTCGAAGCCCCGGTGCGGGTGCTGCGGGAAGCCCGGCACCACGGTGCCGTGGTACATGTTCCAGCCGTCCCGCCCCGCGAAGTCCTGGCCGATGTCCCGGCCCGCGAGCGACGCCTCCGGCCCCATGCGCGCGTTGCCCTTCGGGTAGCGGTCGTCATGGTGCACGCAGAAGAGGAACGGGTCCGGCGTGCGCCACGGGGTGGGGGACGGTCCGAGCGGATCCACCCGAACCACGGCCTCCGGTTGCTGCGTCTGCTGCTGACCCATCTTCTGCTCCTCCGCCTTTCCCGAGCCGCGTGAACACCCCGCGACGGTGGTGACCCCCGCCGCCGCGATGAGCTTCAGCGCCGCCCTCCGGCTCACTTCATCCACGGTCCACCTCGCGCTCCATGCCGTTGGGGCCGTCCATCCTACCTAACGCCCCCGCCTTTCCGGCGCCCGGCCTGCCTGCACGCCCGGTGGCTGACGCCTGAGGAACCGCTGGACCGCCGTCCTCGCGGGCCCCTGCGCTCGCGCGCGGAGCCGCCCGGTGCGCGTCGCGGGGCGTCCACCGCCTCGGCGGTCGACGTCGGTCGCCTCCACGAGGCCCCCTGTCGGTTTGACCTGTCCGGTCCGGCTCCGTACCCTCACCTGCCCGTCTCCGTTGAACAAGGTCCTCCACCGTGGCGCTCGACACCTCCGAATTCAAGAAGACGTATGTCTATGAAGCCCGCGCGCCGGTGGCGGAGGTGCTCGCGGACCTGAAGGCGCTGGAGGCGCTGGACGCGCAGGCGGAGGGGAAGCGGCGCGGGCTGCTGATGGCCGCCTGGGGCCTGATGGCCTTCAGCGTCGGCGGCTGCGCGCTGCTGTCCCTCGTGGTGGGGCAGCTCCCGGTCGCCCGGCAGGACGCGCTGGCGGGCATGCCGCTGGTCCTGGGCGTGGTCAGCTTCTTCGCGGCCATCGTGCTCTTCATCCTCCGGGCGCAGGCGCGCCGCACGGACCTGGACAACCGGCGCTACGACCTGGTGTCCACGCTGCTCCAGCGCTTCCAGGTGGACCTGGACGCGAACGCGCCGGTGGACGTGAAGCTGGACCTGGCGCCGGTGGATGAGACGTACAAGTGCGAGGGCAAGCGCAAGCGGGGTCGGTGGGACAGCGAGGACTTCGCCGACGCGTGGCTGTCCCTGCAGGGCCGGTTCGTGGACGGCACGCACCTGCACGTGTCCGCCGTGGAGCACCTCCAGAAGCGCAAGCGCTACGGCCGGGGCAGCAGCGGCAAGGTGAAGCTCAAGACCAAGCGCAAGGGCAAGACGCTGCTCCAGGTGGGGCTGCGCGTGAAGCCGGAGCGCTTCCCCGGGCTGAAGGATCAGGCCGCGAGCGCGAAGCGCGCCGTGCGGCTGCCCCCGGAGGTCGCGCTCTCGCGGCTGGACGTGGCAGCGGATCGCGTGTCGATGCGCGCCGTGCTGGGGCTGGACGGGCGGGACTGGGTGGTCCGCAGGCCGAAGCCCACCTCCGCCAGGGAGCTCATCGTCCTCCAACCCAGTGACGCGTCCCGCGTCGTGACGATGATGCTCCTGAGCCTCTACCAGGTGCTGGGGGGCACGCACCGGAGGGCCCCGGCGCGGGGCCGACAGCAGCCGGTTTGACCTGCCCGCGGGCGCCTTCCTACGCTCGTCCGCGGTGCGCCGCGGAATGGCCCCCCCTGAACGAGGCTCTCCTCCCGTGGCGCTCGACCTCAAGGCATTCCAGAAGACCCAGGTCTACCAGGCGCGCGCGCCCGCGTCGGAGGTGCTGGAGGACCTGCGGAGGCTGGCCGCGCGGCCCGAACGCCCGCGGGGCCCGGCGCGCGGGGGCGTGTGGGTCGGGATGGGGCTCATCGTCGCCGCCGTGCTCGGCCTCGTGGCCTTCGCCCTCGTGGGCCCGCCCCTGGCTGCGCAGGAGGAGTTCCCCACCTGGCTGACCCTCCTGTGCGCGGGGATGATCCTCGGAGGCCTGGTCACGCTCATCGTGTCCCAGGCGGACGTGCCGGGGGGCTTCAAGTGGACGCGCTTCCCGGTGGAGCCCCAGATGGAGCAGCGCCGCCTGCTGCTGGCCACGCTGCTGCGGCGCTTCCAGGTGGACCTGCTGGAGGACGCGCCCGTGGAGGTGACGTTGGACCTGACGCCCACCCTGGAGATGCGCAAGCGCGTCCACCTGGGGGACCGTGGGGAGTGGACCTGCCAGGACTTCGTCGACCCCTGGTTGTCATTGCAGGGCCGGTTCGCGGACGGCACGCGGCTGCGGCTGACCCTGGTGGAGCAGGTGCGGAAGCTCCATCGCGCGAGGCGCAACGCGCGCGGCCGGATGAAGCACAAGGTCCGGCATGACGCGCTCAGCCTCCTGGAGGTGGCGCTGCGCGTGGAGCCGGAGCGCTACCCAGGGCTCGCGGTCCTGGAGGAGCGCGCGCGGGGCGCCGTGCGGCTGCCCACCGGCGCCACGCTGAAGCGGCTGCGCGTGGCCGAGGACCGGCTGGAGCTGCGCGTCCAACTGGACGAGGACTGGGTGGCCCAGGTCTCCAGGGCCCCGGAGCCGTCCGGGGCGCCCCAGGGCCGGCCCTGGCCCCGGGACCTGTCGAAAACAGATGCATCGCGCACCGCGACGATGATGCTCTTGAGCCTCTATCAGGTGCTCAACCACTCCAGCTCCCGGGGGCAGCCCGGGAAGATGAGGTCCATGCCGTGAAGCTTCATGTCCTGTTCCTGGTGGGCCTGGGAGTGCTCGGGGGCTCGGGCTGCTCGCAGGGCGGTGCCCCCTCCTCTGGCGCCCCGCCCACCCAGGCCCGCGCCGCCACCGCCGCTTCCGCCGCCGAGCCGCGCGAGGCGGGCGCCAAGCTCAAGTTCAAGGACGGCGATGACCGCGAGCGCTTCTCGCTCAAGCCCAAGGACGACGGCGCCAAGCTGGTGGACGGCGACGACAAGGAGGTCGCCCGCTACAAGTGGAAGGGCGGCGAGCTCAAGGTGTCCGGCCCGGACGACGCGGTGCTGGCCTACGTCACGGGCGGCCCGGACGTGTTCCAGGTGAAGGACGCGGCGAAGTCGGCCGCGCGCTACACGCTCGCGCGCGAGGGCGCCGGGTGGAGGCTCACGGATGCCCAGGGCGCGGTGCTCTACACCGTGACCCACGACGGCGGCGGCGCGTCCGTGAAGGGCGCGTCCGGCGCGGAGGAGGTCCACGTGAAGGTGCGCGAGGGCAAGCTGTCCCTGCGCGACCCGTCCGGCAAGACGCTGCTCGCCACCAAGCAGCCGGTGTCACCGGAGGCCGCCGCGTGCCTCGGCTTCGGCTCGCTGGACCTGCCCCTCCGCGCGGCCCTGCTCTTCCGCCTCCAGTCCTCCGCGGGCGCCGCGGCGCCCTGACCCTTCAAGGCCATGTCCCCTTCCTTCGCTTCCGCAGAGCAGTGCCTGGAGACCTCCGGCTTCCTCTTCTCCCATCCCTGTGAGCGCGGGGCGTCCACGCAGTGCATGCGCTGCCAGAAGCCCATCTGCGCGCTGCACGCGCGCGCGCTCGACGGCGAGGAGGTCGTCTGCGTGACGTGCGCGCGCGCCGCCGACAACGGCGACGAGAACCGCGACGCGTCCGGCTCCGAGGACGACGAGGACGACCCCAGCTACTACTACGAGGACTACGGCTACTACGGCCGCGACGCGTGGCGCGGCTCCGGCCCCGCGTCGTCCTCGGGCCCCGACCGCGACGACTTCACCGAGGCCGACGGCGAGAGCGTGCGGCGCGAGGACGACGCCTCCTTCGAGGAGGACCTGGGCGGGAGCTGAGCGTGGCCGCGCGGCGTCAGCATTGGCGCCTCTACGCGCTCGGCGGAGGTCTGGGCCACCTGACGCGCGCCGCCGCCCTGGCCCGCGCGGCCGTGGCCCGGGGCCACCGGGTGGAGGTCCTCACCAACAGCCCGTTCGCCCCCGGCCTGCCGCTGGAGCCGCTCCTGGGCCCCGGCGCCACCGTGCACCGCGTGGACGCGGGGGCGGACAAGGCCGCCACCGTGGCCGCGGTGGGCGCGTGGCTCGCGCAGGCCCCGCCGGACGTGCTGGTGGTGGACACCTTTCCCCGGGGGCTCGCGGGGGAGCTGGCGGCGCTGCTGCCCACGGTGCGCGCGCCGCGCGTGCTGGTGCACCGCGACCTGAACCCCGTCTACGTGGAGCGCTTCGACGTGGCCCGCGCCGTGGACGCGTTCGACCTGCTCGTCGTGCCCGGCGAGGACGCGCCCTTCGCGCACCACCCGCGCGCGGCGCGGACCGCGCCGTGGCTGCTCCTGGACGCGGACGCGCTGCTGCCG
>JAFADT010000059.1 GCA_023424585.1 Pseudomonadota bacterium | reverse complement strand
GTGCCGGGAGAACCGGCCGCTGCGCCTGACGCGCGAGGAGCTGCGCCGGCACGCGGCCTACACGGAGGCGCCCCCCGCGCCGCCGCCCGCGCTGCCCCTGAAGGGCTTCCTCGCGGTGCCGCTGGTGGGGCACGACGGCCGCAACCTGGGCCTGGTGCAGGTGTCCGACAAGGTGGAGGGCGACTTCGACGCGGAGGACGAGGCGGTCGCCGTGCAGCTGGCGCAGATGGCCAGCGTGGCGCTGGAGAACGCGCGCCTGTACGAGACGGCGCAGGCGGAGCGGCGCAACCTGTTCGCGGTGCTCAAGCAGCTGCCCGCCGCCATCACCGTGCTGCGCGGGCCGGACCTGGTCTTCGAGATGGCCAACGACCTGCGCCTGAAGCTCACCGGCTCGCGGCCGCTCCTGGGGCTGCCCGTGCGCCAGGCGCTGCCGGAGCTGAAGGACCAGGAGCAGCTTGTCCAGTTGGAGCGGGTCTACCGCACCGGCGAGCTCTACCATGGCCACGAGGTGCCCATGCTCCTGGGCCGCGACGTGGGGCAGGCGGCGCCCGAGGGCTACTTCAACCTCACCTTCCAGCCGCTGCGCAACGCGGAGGGCAAGGTGGACGGCGTCGTCGCCGTGTCCTGGGAGGTGACGGAGCAGGTCCTCGCGCGCCGGCGCATCGAGGCGCTGGCCGCGGAGCTGAAGGATCGCGAGCAGCAGTTCCGCACGCTGGCGGACTCCATCCCGCAGCTGGCGTGGATGGCGGAGCCGGACGGGCGCCTCTTCTGGTTCAACCAGCGCTGGTACGACTACACCGGGACGGCGCCCTCGCTGTCGGAGCAGAAGGACTGGAACGAGCTGCTCGACCCGGAGGACGCCGGGCGCGTGCTGGAGCACTTCAGCGCGGCCCTGCGCGAGGGGAAGCTGTGGGAGGACCAGTTCCGCCTGCGCCGCGCGGACGGCAGCTACCGCTGGTTCCTGTCGCGCGCCATGCCCGTGCGGGACGGCGAGGGGCGGATCGCGCGCTGGTTCGGCACCAACACGGACATCGACGACGAGCGCCGCACGCTGGAGAGCCTCAAGCGGGCGGAGGAGGAGATCCGCCACCTCAACACCGGCCTGGAGAAGCGCGTGCGCGAGCGCACCGCCCAGTTGCAAGAGGCGAACAAGGAGCTGGAGTCCTTCAGCTACTCCGTGTCACACGACCTGCGCGCGCCCCTGCGCCACATCACCGGCTTCGCGCAGCTCCTGGAGCGGCGAGCGGGGGCGAGGCTGGACGACGTGTCGCGCGGCTACCTCTCCACCATCGCGGGCGCGGCGAAGCAGGGCGGCACGCTGGTGGACGACCTGCTGGCGTTCAGCCGTATGGGCCGGGCGGAGCTGCGCCAGTCGCGGGTGGACCTGCGCCAGCTGGTGGAGGAGGCCCGCCACGACCTGATGCCGGAGGCCGCCGAGCGGAAGGTCGAGTGGCGGGTGGGAGACCTGCCCACGGTGGAGGGTGACGCCGCGCTCCTGCGGCAGGTCATCCACAACCTGCTGGCGAACGCGCTGAAGTATACCCGCCCCAAGCCGGAGGCCCTCATCGAGGTGGGGGCCCGCGAGACGGAGAGCGAGGTCGCGGTGTGGGTGCGCGACAACGGCGTGGGCTTCGAGATGCAGTACGTGGACAAGCTGTTCGGCGTCTTCCAGCGCCTGCACACGGCCGAGGAGTTCGAGGGCACCGGCATCGGGCTCGCGAACGTGCGGCGCATCGTGTCGCGCCATGGGGGACGGACCTGGGCGGAGGGCGCCGTGGGGCAGGGCGCGACCTTCACCTTCACCCTGCCCCGCGCTTCTCCGCTGGAGAAGAAAGTCGAGACGCACGCGTGATCGAGCTCAAGCGAATCCTGCTGGTGGAAGACAGCGCCAACGACGTGGCGCTCACGCTGGCGGCGCTGGAAGAGGTGCACCTGGCCAACGAGGTGGTGGTGGTGCGCGACGGGCAGCAGGCGCTGGACTACCTCTTCCGCCAGGGGGAGTTCGCGGACCGGCGCGACGGCCACCCGGCGGTGGTGCTGCTGGACCTGAAGCTGCCGAAGGTGGACGGGCTGGAGGTGCTGGAGAAGGTGAAGGGCGCTCCGGAGCTGAAGGCGGTGCCGGTGGTGATGCTCACCTCGTCGCGCGAGGAGCGGGACCTGGCGCGCAGCTACGGCCTGGGGGTGAACGCCTACGTGGTGAAGCCGGTGGCCTTCCCGGACTTCGTGTCCGCGCTGCGCGAGCTGGGGCTGTTCTGGGCGGTGGTGAACCAGCCGCCGCCGGGCTCCTCGGGCGCGTTCGGAGCCCCGAAGTGAGCGGACGCGGCGGAGCCGCGCCGGACCTGACGCCCCTGCCGTCGACGGAGCGGCCCCTGTCCATCCTCTTGCTGGAGGACAGCCCGCTGGACGCGCAGCTGGTGGCCGCGCAGTTGGAGGAGGGCGGGTTGCCCTCGACGCTGGAGTGCGTGCAGGGGCGGGCGGCCTTCGTCGCGGCGTTGGAGAAGGGGCGGTTCGACCTCATCCTGTCCGACTACAACGTGCCGGGCTTCGACGGGATGAGCGCGCTGGAGGCGGCGCAGGCCGTGTGTCCGGACACGCCGTTCCTCTTCGTGTCCGGCGCGCTGGGCGAGGACCGCGCCATCGAGCTGCTCAAGCGCGGCGCCACGGACTACGTGCTGAAGGACCGGCTGGAGCGGCTGGGCCCCAGCGTGCGGCGGGCGCTGCGCGAGGCGGAAGAGGTGCGGCTGCGCAAGCGCACGGAGGAGGCGCTGCGCCGCTCCGAGGAGCGCTACCAGCTGGTGGCGCACGCGAGCTTCGACGCCATCTGGGACCTGGACCTCCAGACGGACGCGATGCACTGGATTGGCGACGCGACGGAGGAGGTCTTCGGCTTCCCCCTGGAAGAGGTGGGCTCGGACGGAGGGTGGTGGCGCCGGCACATCCACGGCGAGGACCGCGAGCGGGTGCTGGCGGGCCTGCGGCGCGTGTTCGACTCGGACGAGGACCGGTGGCAGGACGAGTACCGCGTGCTGCGCAAGGACGGGGGGTACGCGTACGTGGCGGCGCAGGGCTCCATCTTGCGGGGGGTGAGCGGGAAGGCGCGGCGCATCGTGGGCGCCATGCGCGACATCACGGAGTCGCGGCGCGTGGAGGAGGAGCGGCAGCGGCTGGTGCACGAGGCCCAGGCGCGGGTGGAGTTCGAGCAGCAGCTCATTGGCATCGTGAGCCACGACCTGCGCAACCCGCTGGGCGCCATCCTCACCGGCGCGTCGCTGATGCTGCGGCGCGACGACATCGAGCCGTGGCACGCGAAGGCGGCGGCGCGCATCCTGTCCGCGGCGGAGCGGGCCACGCGGATGATCCGCGACCTGCTGGACTTCACGCAGGCGCGCATGGGCGGCGGCATCCCGGTGCGGCCGGCGCCGTGCGACTTCCACGCGCTCATGTTGCAGGTGGTGGAGGAGGCGCGCACGGCGCACCCGGAGCGCACCCTCCACCTGGAGCAGGTGGGGGACGGGAAGGGGGCGTGGGACTCGGACCGGATGGCGCAGGTGCTGTCCAACATCCTGGGCAACGCGCTGAAGTACAGCCCGGAGGAGACGCCGGTGCGGGTGGAGAGCCGGGGGGAGCCGGGCGCGGTCGTGGTGAGCGTGCGCAACGGGGGTGACCCGATTCCCCCGGAGATGCTGCCGCGCATCTTCGAGCCGCTCCAGCGCGGGACGATGTCGGGGCGCTCCGAGCGCAGCATCGGGCTGGGGCTCTACATCGTGCGGCAGCTGGTGCTGGCGCACGGCGGGACGGTGGAGGCGCGCTCCTCCGCGGCGGAGGGCACGGTGTTCACCGTGCGCCTGCCGCGGGTTCCGCCGAGGGAGCCGGCCGCGCCGGCGTCGGAGTAGGGCGCGTCAGGGCAGGTCGGTTCCTCCGAGGAACAGCACGTCGTTGCAGCGCCGGAGGCGCGCCCAGGCGCGGAGGCCGCCGCGCCAGAGGCCGTACTTCTGGAGGGACTGGAGCCCGTACAGCGAGCACGTGGGGGTGTAGATGCACCGCCGCTTCCATCGGTGGGGCACCGCGTGGCGGTACAGCAGGATGTGCCTGCCCGGGGGACAGACAAGAGGGAAGGGGGGCGGAGCCGCGTGGCTCCGCCATGGCGCCTCCGCCGGATAGAATGCGGGGCTGGCCTCATCGTGGAAGGTGGACGCATGTCGAAGCCGCTGGAAGTCGTGAACGCCGTGCTGACCGCGGGCTTCGAGGGCCTGGGGCCGCTGTGCAGCGCGACGGGGTTGGCGGACGAGTACCTGCGCGACACGCGCTATGTGGACCACGAGGCGCGCATCGACTCGCTCATCCACTGGGAGACGGGGAAGCTGTTCACCACGGGCTTCCTGTCCGGGCTGGGCGGCCTGCTCACGCTGCCGGTGTCGCTGCCCGCGGGCCTGGGCGTGTCGTGGGCGGTGCAGGCGCGGCTGGTGGGCGCCATCGCGCGCATCCACGGGCACGACGTGGAGGAGGACCGCGTGCGGACCCTCACGCTGCTGGCCATCGTGGGGGACATCGGCAAGGAGGTGGTGAAGCAGGCCGGCATCGAGCTCAGCCAGCAGCTGGGCCTGCGCGCGCTGGAGGCCGTGCCGAAGCACACGCTGGGCAGCATCAACCGCGCGGTGGGCTTCCGGCTGGTGAGCAAGGCGTCGCAGCAGGGCGTCGTGAACCTGTCCAAGGTGGTGCCGCTGGCCGGTGGGCTGGTGGGCGGCGCGGTGGATGCGCTCGCGTGCCGCGCGGTGGGCGCCACGGCCCGGCGCCTGTTCGCGCCGGGGCCGGTGGGGCTCGTGCCGGGCATGTCGCCTGGATGACCGGGGATGGGGCTTGTCGTTGACGGTGGGCCCGCGCGCTGGAGTCATCCGGGCGCATGGGCCGTCTCCTCGTCCTCTTCTTCGCGCTGGGCCTCGTGGTGGGGGGCTGCCGGCGCTCGTCCGACGAGGCGGGCGCCGGGGGCCGCACGCGCATCGTCTTCAAGTTCCAGCCGCTGTGGGGCGACCCGATGCCGTTCCGTGAGCTGCTGGCGCAGTATGAGCGCGCCAACCCGGACGTGGAGCTGGTGACGGAGGCGCTGCCGAACGCGTCGGACCTGGCGCACCAGTTCTTCCTCACGGCGTTGCAGGGCGGGGCCACGGACTTCGACGTGCTGGTGGCGGACGTGGTCTGGGTGCCGGAGTTCGCTCGCGCGGGCTGGGTGGCGGACCTGTCCGAGGACTTCCCTCCCGAGCGCCTGCGCGAGGAGTTCCTGCCCGGGCCGGTGGACGCCGTCGTGATGAATGGCCGCACGTACGCGGTGCCCTGGTACGTGGACGTGGGCATCCTCTACTACCGCACGGACCTGGTGCCTCGCGCGCCGCGCTCCTACGAGGAGCTGCGGCGCTTCACCCGCGACGCGATGGCGAAGGCGCCCGGCATCCAGGGCTACGTGTGGCAGGGGCGGCAGTACGAGGGGCTGACCTGCAACGTGTACGAGGCCATCTGGGGCCATGGCGGCCTGTCGCTGGGGCAGGACGGCCGCGTGCTCCTGGAGACGGAGCCCGCGCGCGAGGCGCTGGCGTACCTGCGCGGGCTCATCGCGGACGGCGTGTCTCCTTCCACGGTCACGGGCTTCGGCGAGGAGGAGGCGCGGCGCGTGTTCCAGGAGGGCCGGGCGGTGTTCATGCGCAACTGGCCCTATGCGTGGCGCGAGGCGCAGGCGGAGGGCTCCCCCATCCGGGGCAAGGTGGGCATCGCGCCGCTGCCGACGGAGGATGGACAGCCGGGGTGGGGGACGCTGGGCGGGTGGCAGCTGGCGGTGAACGCGCACGTGTCACCCGCGCGGCGCAAGGCGGCGGCGCGGCTCATCGCGCACCTGACGTCGCCGGAGGCGAACCGCGTGCTGGCGCTGCACTACGCGCGCAACCCGCCGAGGCTGGCGCTGTACGACGACCCGGAGCTGCGCGCGGCGGAGCCGTTCATCGCGAGCTTGAAGGAGGCGCTGACGCGGGCGAGGCCCCGGCCGGTGACGCCGTACTACCTGCTCATCGCGGACGTGTTGCAGAGCGAGTTCTCCGCCGCCGTGGCGGGCCTGCGCACGCCGGAGGTGGCGCTCACGCGCGCGCAGAAGCAGGTGGATCACCTGACGGGTGAGCAGCCTCGCGAGGAGGACGAGTGAGGGGCGCGGGGTCGCAGGCGCGGGAGCGGCGGCAGGCGTACCTGCTGGTGACGCCGGCCGTGGTCGTGCTGGCGGTGGTGGCGCTGTACCCGGTGCTGGCGGCGGTGTGGCTGAGCCTGCACCGCTTCATCCTGGTGTTCGGCGAGCGGCGCTTCACGGGGCTGGAGAACTACGCCTACCTGATGGGGGACGCGCGCTTCTGGTCCGCGCTGGGGAACACGGCGTACTTCACGGCGGTGGCGGTGGCGGTGGAGCTGCTGCTCGCGGTGCCGCTGGCGCTGCTGCTCAACCGCGCGTTCCCGGGACGGGGGCTGCTGCGCGCGTCGGTGCTGGTGCCGTGGGCGATTCCCACGGTGGTGAGCGCGCGGCTGTGGGCGTGGATGTTCAACCCGGACTACGGCCTCATCAACCGGCTGCTGGGCGGGGCGGACATCAACTGGCTGGGCGCCCCGGGGTATGCGTTGCACGCGGCCATCCTGGTGGACGTGTGGAAGACCACGCCGTTCGTCGCGCTGCTGGTGCTGGCGGGGTTGCAGGGCATTCCGGAGGACCTCTACAAGGCGGCGCGCGTGGACGGTGCGTCCGAGTGGCGGCAGTTCCGGTCCATCACGTTGCCC
>JAFADT010000037.1 GCA_023424585.1 Pseudomonadota bacterium | reverse complement strand
GAGTTCATGCCCACGCTCTCCGTGGGCGTGGTGTCCACCCTGTTCTGAAGTCCCCCTCCCCCGTCTCGACCCGAGGTCATCCCATGCGCGGCAGTGTCATTGGTGCAGGTTCGTTCGGTACGGCGCTCGCCAACGTGCTCGCGGTGAATTGCGAGGAGGTCCGCCTGTGGGGCCGTGAGCCCGCCACCGTGGAGGCCATCAACACCCGCCACGAGAACGCCACCTACCTCAAGGGCATCCCCCTCTCCGAGCGCGTGCGCGCGACCACGGACCTGGAGGAGGCGCTCGCCGGGTCGGAGATGGTGGTGCTCGCCACGCCCAGCCATGCCACGCGCGAGGTGCTCGCGCGCGCCAAGGCCTTCCTGCCCAAGGGCGTGCCGCTCGTCACGGTGTCCAAGGGCATCGAGAACGGCACGCTGCTCACCATGACGGAGCTGCTGGAGGACTGCCTGCCGGAGGAGTTCCACCCGTACATCGCGGTGCTCTCCGGCCCCAGCTTCGCCAAGGAGCTGGCCCGGCGGATGCCCACGGTGGTGACCATCGCGTCGCACTGGGACAAGGTGGCCCAGCGCTGTCAGAAGGCGCTCCAGACGGACACGTTCCGCTCGTACACGTCCACGGACGTGGTGGGCGTGCAGTACGGCGGCGCGCTGAAGAACGTCATCGCCATCGCCGCGGGCATGGCGGACGGCCTGGGCATGGGCCACAACGCGCGCGCCGCCATCATCACGCGCGGCCTGGCGGAGATCACGCGGCTGGCGGTGCGCAAGGGCGCCAACCCGCTGACGCTCTCCGGCCTGTCCGGCATGGGCGACCTGGTGCTCACCTGCACGGGCGAGCTCAGCCGCAACCGCCACGTGGGCATGGAGCTGGGCAAGGGCCGCAAGCTGCCGGACATCCTCGCGGAGATGAAGGAGGTCGCCGAGGGCGTGAAGACGGCGAAGAGCGCGCGCGACCTGTCCCTCAAGACGGGCGTGGAGCTGCCCATCTGCGAGCAGGTCTACCTCATCGCCTACGAGGGCAAGAACGCCAGGACGGCGGTGGTGGACCTGATGACGCGCCAGCCGAAGTCGGAGCTGTCCGGCGGCTGAACGGCGCCGCGGGGGCTAGTAGCGGCGCGGCCTGGCCTCCGGGCCGGCGCCGCGCACGCGCCACACGGTGAGCCGCTCGGAGTTGGTGTGGCTCAGGACGAGCCCCTCCGACTGCATCTCCTCCAGCAGGCGGTTCGTCTTGAGGCGGTCCAGCCCGATGCTGCGGCCCAGCATGTCGCCGGGCATGCCGCTCAGGTTGTGGCGCAGCTCGTTGATGATGGCGCGCTTGAACTCGTTCTTCTGCAGGCCGTCCAGGTCCTGCGACCGCCACGCGGACAGGATGCCCCAGCCGATGAGCAGCAGCGTCACCACGGCGATGACCGGGTAGACGATGTGGCTGTTCTTCTCGAGCAAATCGATGTAGCCGGTGGTGATGGACGAGACGGGCCGGTCGTAGTCCGGCCCGGAGTCCTGTCCGGGCAGGCCTTCGATCTGGGCCGTCAGCAGCGGGATGAGCAGTTTCAGCGCGGGAGCCAAGGCCCCCCGACTCTACGGGGAGGGCCCCCGCGCCGACAACCCGCCCGCCGTCACACCACGCCGATGGACTCGGACGCACCCTCGGCGAACAGGGTGGTGTCCGCCTTGGCCAGGAGCGCCGCCAGCCCCTCGCGCTTCACCGCGCTGATGGCCACGCCGCCCTTGGAGCGCAGCAGCGACTCCACCTCCTCGGCGGACAGCTGGTCCGCCTTGTTCCAGACCATCAGGCGCGGCTTCTCCATCAGGCCCAGCGAGTCGAGGATGTTCTCCACCGCCTCCACCTGGTCGTCGCGCGCGGGGTCGCTCGCGTCCACCACGTGCAGCAGGAGGCTGGCGTCGTACAGCTCCTCCAGCGTGGCGCGGAAGGCCGCCACCAGGTCCTTGGGCAGGTCCCGGATGAAGCCCACCGTGTCCGTGATGATGACCTCGCGCTCCTGCGGGAAGCGCAGGCGGCGGCTCGTGGGGTCCAGCGTGGCGAACAGCTTGTCCTCCGCCAGCACCTCCGCGTTGGTGATGGCGTTGAGCAGCGTGGACTTGCCCGCGTTGGTGTAGCCCACGATGGAGATGACCGGCACCTCGCGCCGGTTGCGCTGCGCCCGGCGGACGCTGCGCTCGCGGCTGATGAGGTCGATGCGGCGCTCCAGGTGGGTGATGCGCTCGCGCACGCGGCGGCGGTCGATCTCCAGCTTCGTCTCACCCGGGCCGCGGCCGCCCACGCCACCGCCCATGAGGCGGCTGAGCGAGTCATCCCCCTGCACCAGCCGGGGCAGCCGGTACTTCAGCTGCGCCAGCTCCACCTGGAGCTTGCCCTCGGCCGTCTGCGCGCGCTGCGCGAAGATGTCCAGGATGAGCTGGGTGCGGTCCAGGATCTTCAGGCTCGTCGCGTCCCCGATGTGGCGGCCCTGCGACGGGGTGAGGTCCTTGTCGAACACGAGCAGGTCCACCATGGACTGCATGGAGCGCAGGTTCAGGTCCTCCAGCTTGCCCCGGCCGATGAGGTAGCGCGGATCCGCCTCCCGCTTCATCTGGAGCACGCTGTCCACCACCTCCACGCCCGCGGTGCGCGCCAGCTCCTTCAGCTCCGCCAGGGACGCCTCCGCCCGGGCGCGGTTGCCGTCCAGGCACACCGCCACCAGGATGGCGCGCTCCTTCCCGGACACCGTGCGCGCAGCCGCCTTGCGGTTGAACTCCTCCTCCAGCGCGTCCAGCGTGGCCAGGAGGTCCGGCTGCTCGCCGTGCACGGAGGGCAGGGTGGATACGTGCCAGAACTCACCCGAGCCGTTCTCCGGCACCAGGTAGGCCCAGTGCAGCACGCCGGGCAGGCCGCCGCTCCCCACGCCCACGGCCGCCACGCAGTCCAGGCGCAGGAGCGCGAGGTCCGTGAGGTCGTCCTTCGTCAGGGGTTCGCTCTTCAGGTGCGTGTGCACCAGCCGCAGGCCGCGCAGGCGGATTTGACCCGCGCGCGCACGGCCGATGTCCGGCAGCTCCAGCTTGTGCGCGTTGCCCACCACGACGTGCTCGATGTCGCCCTTGCGGTTGATGAGGACGCCCACCTGGCGGTTGAGCTCGTGCGACAGCTCGGTGAGGTGGCGGGCAAGCTCCGCGGACACGATTTCGCGCGGATCCACGCGGCGGCGGAAGGTGTTGCGCAGCCGCTGCTGCTCGCTCGACTTCAGGCCCAGGGTGTTGCCGTAGATTTCCTTCAAACTGTCTCTCCTGGCGCGGGCATCGGACGGCCCGCGCCGCATTCAAGGCATTGGATGGACCGGGGCCGCTCGCGTTTCATGACAAAGACCTCCTCCAGTCCCGCGCCGCGAAGCCTGGTGAACAGCCAGCCGCCGCGCGTCCCTTCCCGTTCCAGCCTACGCTGCTTCCCGTGACTGATTCCGCACGCAACGCCCTGCGGGGAGCCCGCCGCGTGGTGGTGAAGATCGGGACCAACGCGCTGACGAGCGCCACGGGCCGCTTCGACCGCGCCCACTTCGAGTCGCTGGGCCAGGACCTGCTGTGGGCCGCCGGAGGCCGGGAGCTGGTGGTGGTGTCCAGCGGCGCCATCGCGCTGGGCATGGAGCGGCTGGGCCTGCCCGCGCGCCCCCGGGACATCCCCAGCAAGCAGGCGTGCGCGGCGGTGGGGCAGAGCCGCCTGATGCAGGCGTACGAGGAGGCGTTCGGCCACGCGCCCCGCACGGTGGCCCAGGTGCTGCTCACCCACGAGGACGTGCAGGAGCGCCGGCGCTACCTCAACGTGAAGCACGCGCTGGAGCGCCTGCTGGCCGCGGGCGTGGTGCCGGTCATCAACGAGAACGACACCGTGTCCGTGGACGAGCTGAAGTTCGGCGACAACGACACGCTGGCCAGCCTGGTGGCCGGCGTCGTGGAGGCGGACGCGCTGGTCCTCCTGTCGGACGTGGAGGGGCTCTACACCGCCGACCCGCGCAAGGACGCGCAGGCGCGCCTGCTGCCCGCCGTGCCGCGCGTCACCGCGGACGTGCTGGCCCTCGCCGGCGACGCCACCAGCGCGGTGGGCACCG
>JAFADT010001004.1 GCA_023424585.1 Pseudomonadota bacterium | reverse complement strand
CTGCCACGCCCGCCGCCCACACGCAGCCAGGTCTTGCCGCGCGCACAGCGCCGCTGTCCCCATCCACCATGCCTCCGCTTCCCCAGACCCGGACACCCAGCGGACGCTGGCAGGCCCTCGCGCCGCCCATCACGGGCCCTGACGCCACGCCGGCTCCCACGGAGCCGAAGCTCCCCATCCAGGCCGCGCCTCCCGGCCTGCGCCCGCGCCGCGCCGAAGCGCCGCTCAATCCCACGGCCACGCCCGCCGCTGGCGCCTCCGTGGTGCCCACCACCAACGGCGCCCCGGAGCCCTGGCGCGCGTCCCTGCGCGTCTCCAGCTTCACGGAGCTGGAGCTCGAAGCGGACTCACTGCTGCACGCGGTGGAGCTCGCGGCCCAGCGCGGGCTGGCCGAACACGCGCCAGAAGAAGAGCTTGTCTACGAGCTGACCGAGGAGGCCGAGCCGACTCACGGCACGCTGGACGCGCTGCCGTCCATCCCGCTCTTCTCCGACCTGCCGCGCGACGCGTTCATCCAGCTCTTCGAACGCTGCCCGCTGCGCCGCTTCGCCCACGGCGAGCGGATCCTCGCGCAGGGCACGCACGGCGACGCCTTCTACGTCATCTGCGAAGGCCGCGTCCGCGTCTTCCGAGAAGAGAACGGCCACCGCCAGGACCTGGCCACGCTCGAGGGCGGAGCCTTCTTCGGTGAGATGGCGCTCCTGTCCGGCGCTCCGCGCGCCGCCTCCGTGGAGTCCGCGGACGACGACACGCAGGTGCTCGAGATCTCCGCCGCCGTGCTCGCCGCGCTCTCGCGCAGCCACCCGCCCGTGGCCAGGGCCCTCAAGAAGTTCTGCCGCGAGCGCCTCCTCGCGAACGTGATGAACAGCTCCGAGCTGTTCCGCCCCTTCAACCGCAAGGACCGCCGCAACCTCGTGGAGCGCTTCCGGGCCCGCGACGTCGAGCGCGGCGACGTCATCATCCGCGAAGGTGACGCCACCGATGGCCTCTACGTCGTCCTCTCCGGCGAGGTGGAGGTCCACAAGGGCGGCCAGCGGCTGTCGACCCTGAAGGAAGGGGAGCTCTTCGGGGAGATCTCCCTCCTGCGGAAGACGCCGGCCACCGCCACCGTGGAGGCCACGCGCCACACCACGCTGCTGCGCCTGCCGCGCGAGGACTTCGACTCGCTCATCTCCAGCCACCCTCAGGTCCTGATGCTCGTCGCGGACCTGAGCGACGAACGCCTCCGCCGCACGCAGCACGCGCTGGACTCCCAGGCGGGCGCCGCCACGAGCGACGACGAGGAAGACCTCATCCTCGTCTGACAGCGCGCTCCCGGGTCCCCAAGTCCGCGTCCCACCCCGTGAGTCATTCGCCGCACCCGGACACCGAGTGGCGCGTCTTCGCGGGTCGGCTTCACCGTGGACGACCCGCGTGGCCCGCGGTGGTGCAGGGGAGGGCGCCAGGTTGTGACCCCGGGAAGCGCCCGCTATCCTGCCTGGCATGGCTGGAGGCCAGCACGCGACAACGGGATTGGGGCCCGACGACATCGCCGAGCTGGAAGCCCTTGGCTCCGAGCCCGGCTATGACGTGTTCCTGGCGCCCGCGCGTGCCCTCGAAGGCCCCGTGGAGGAGTGCCGCTCCAACATCGCGCTCGCATTCCACAACACGAAGCGCGGGGTGGAGGGCGTGCTCGCCCGCGAGGCGGAGATCGCCGCGCTCCCGGGCGTGAACGTGGAGGAGCTGCGCGAGCTGCCATTGCTCGCCCAGGGCCTGGCCCACGCGGCGCTGCGCGTCCAGCGCGACATGCGGGCCAGCGCCTTCGGAGCCCTCTTCGACCGCGCCCAGCAGCTGCGCCGCAAGCTGCTCAAGACCGCGGAGGCGCTCGCGGAGGCCTCCTTCCTCGCCTCCGCGGACGTGGCCGCCGCCCACGGCGAGGGACACCGCGACGTGGTGGGGGACTGCCTGGGGCTGGTGGTGCTGTTCCGCAGGCACGAGGCGAAGCTCGCGGGCCGCTCCCCCGTCGCGCCCGAGGACGTGAATGAAGTGGAGCGCGTGGCGCAGCAGCTGCGCGCCCTGCTCGCCGCCCCGGGCGACGCCCGCGAGGACGCGAGCTCCCCGCTGATCTTCGAGGCCTCCGAGACGCGGGACCGCTTCTGGACGCTGCTGATCCGGCGCCACGACGTCCTCTGGCGCTGCGGCGCGTGGCTCTACGGCCGTGACGTGGACATGCACGTGCCGCCGCTCCAGGCCCGCCACCCGCGGGTGCGCGTCGTGGAGCCCACGTCCATCGAGCGCGCGCCGCAACACGCGTCGACGAAACGCGGCGCGACCCCGCTGCCCGCCATCGCTCCGGACAGCACCGTGCGCTCCAAGGTCCGTTTCATGGTGAAGGTCGGCTTCGACTTCCCCTCGCGGTAGACACCCATGCCATTCGACGTGAAGGACATCCTCCGGCAGGTGGAAGCCGGCTTCGCTCCGGAGTCCGGGGCCCCGAAGTGGTGGCAGGAGAGCTGGGCGGATCCGGACGGGCTCGCCGCGGCGCTCGCGGAGGCCCACGCGGGCCGGGGCGCCCCTCCGCCCAAGAGCCGCCCGGGTCAGCAATACGACTTCTTCCACGACCTGATGGTGCGCCACGTCGCGCTGGAGCGCCCTGCGTTCCGCACGCACCCGCGCATCCAGGGCGCGCAGGCCCTGGGCTACCGCGCCCTGCACGACCTGGCCTCGCGCCGCGCCGGCGAGTGGGCGGAGCAGGGCGTCGAGCCGGGCGCCAAGGTGTGCCTGGTCCACGGCGTGGGGCAGGAACTGCTCGTGTCGCTCCTGGCCACGCTGAAGCTCGGAGGCTGCTTCACGCTCCTGCCGCCCATGGGCCCGCGCGCCATGGCCACCCGGCTGGAGGCCCTGGCGCCGGACTTCATCGCCGCGGAGCCCCACCAGCTCCCGCTCCTCAAGGGCCACGAGCCGCTCCTGCTCAAGAGCCAGGGGAGGGGAGCGCCGGGCTTCACGTCCCACACGTACAGGCCCTCGGACGTGGTGGGGCTGCTCTTCTCGCCGCTGGTGGATCCTCCGCACACGCCGGTGCCCCTCACGGCGGAGAACGCGTGGAGGGGCGCCCTGAACGACGGGATGATCACCTTCGGCCTGTCGCCGGGGGACCTCCTCGCGGCGCCGGACTTCCCGGTGCTCCAGCACCTGCCGGCGCTGCTCTTCGCCACGCTCCTGCGCGGCGCCACCTACCTGCACCTGGAGATGGCGGACCTGGCGCTCAACCCGGCCCCGCTCCTGGAGCACCCGCTGCGCGCCCTGGGCGTCACGCCGAAGCTGCGCGACCTGCTCCTGCGCCACCGCGCCTCCTTGCGCAACGTGCAGCACTGGTTCCGCAACCCGGAGGAGCCCTTCGATGCCCAGGCCTGGCGCACGTGGGTGAAGCAGTGCGGCCTCCAGGCCGTGCCGTCCTCCAACATCCTCATCGACGCGGCGGCCGGCGGCGCGGTGCTGGTGTCGTCGCGCGGCGTCACCGAGCCGCACACCGACGTGCACACGGACGTCTTCCCAGCCCCGGGCCGCGCGTGGACGCTGAAGGATCCGAACGAGAGCGGGCAGGGCGCTCCCTCGGACGTGGGCGTCTTCACGCTGCTGCCGGACAAGGACGCGCCGCCGGGCCATGTCCTGCTCGCGCGGATCCGCCAGCGCTACCACTACGGCGGCACGCTGGGCTTCCGGCATGACGGCCGCACCTACTCCGCGAAGGAGGTCACCGCCGCGCTGGAGGACGTGCCGTTCCTCGTGGGCACCTGCGTGGTGCCGGTGTCCACCGGCGGCCTCGCCAGCCACTCGCGCTTCATCCTCCTGGCCTTCACGGGCGCCACGCCCGCTCCCCCGTCCGCTGAGCAGGAGCTCAACCGGCGCATCGAAATGCTCCTGGGCGGGGATTTCCTGCCCGACCGCATCGAGTTCTTTCCGCTCTTTCCCCACCGGGTGAAGGGCGCGGTCGACGACGCGTGGTGCGCCTCGCAGTTCTTCACCGGCGCGCTGCACCGCAAGTCGAAGGACCCGATGTTCCAGGCCCTCACCGCCCTGCGGGGACGACTGCTGGAAAGCACCGCCGCTTCGGGTGAAGATGGCCTGTCGCCAGCGCGCTGAAAAAAGGAGCGGCACATGGGTGCTCAGGTCGTGATGGGAGCGATGCTCCAATGCAGCTTCGGGATGGCCCCGTCGTCGCTGATGGTGCTGCCGGCGAACCGGGTGATGGCCACCACGCCCGCGGCGAACATCATGGACAACAAGCCGTTCATGAACATCCTGCCCTTCGGCATGTGCCAGTCCCTGGCCAACCCCATGGTGGCGGCGGCGACCGCGGCGGCCTTCGGCGTCCTCACCCCCATGCCCTGCATCCCCGCCACCGCGGCCCCGTGGGTGCCCGGGTGCCCCAAGGTGATGATCGGCAACATGCCGGCGCTGGAGAGCAACTCCAAGTGCATGTGCAACTGGGGCGGCGTCATCCAGGTCGTCTCGCCTGGACAGATGGTGGCCATCGATGGCTAGCCCCGCCCCGGCGTTGGAGCCCGTCGACTTCGCGCTGCTCGACACGGCGTTCACCACCGCCCCCGTCTTCATCGACGAGTCCGAGGGCCCGGATCCGCGCATGGAGGCCATCACCGGCCTCGTCGCCCGGAGCGAGTACGCGGACGCCGCCCGCGCCGCCGCCGTGCTCCTGCGCGAGGGCCGGCGCGACGTGCGCCTCGTGGGGCCCTACCTCTTCGGCCACTTCGTCGCGGACGGCATGAAGGCGCTGCCCTCCGTCTTCCGCTCGCTCAAGCGCACGCTGACGGAGAACTGGGACTTCTTCGGCCCGGTGGAGAAGAAGCTCGTCTTCGCGGACACCGGCCTGCGCTGGCTGCTGAAGATGATGGGCAAGCACCTGGAGCACCATGCGCGCCTCAAGGACGCGCAATGGCAGGCCTGGACCGCGCCCGGCAACCGCGAGCCCCTGGAAGAGGCGCTGGCCCTGGGCGACCCGCTCATCGCCGCCCTCGCCATCCTCCAGAAGAGCGCGTGCATGGACGCCATGCGCACGCTCCTGGGCGCGCTGCGCTCCCACGCCCAGGCCGTGCCCTACCTGCCTCCGCCGGAGGAGCCCAGGCCCGCCGATGCCGGGCTCGCCGCCGCCCCGGACGACGAGGACGATGACGAGGCAGAAGGGGAGGACGAAGAGGAGGCCCGCCCCACGCGCGTGAAGAAGGCCGCCCGCGCGGAGGCCCAGGACGCGGGCCCGACCGTGCCCATGTCCCCCGCGCTCGCGCAGCTGGTCCGCAAGCTGTCCGCCTTCGAGGCGCTGCTGGAGCGCGAGGACTACGGCAAGGCGAGCGTCATCGCCGTGGACGTGCTCGCCACCGTGGAGCGCTTTGATCCGCGCGTGTACCTGCCGCAGCTCTTCTCCGGCTTCTTCAATGGCCTGGCGCAGCACGCGGAGGCCATCGAGCCCATGCTGCACAACACGGAGACGCTGTCCTTCCGCGCCATGGATCAGCTCTACCGCGTGGACCTGGACGCGTTCCTCGTCGCCCAGCAGCGCCAGTCGTCGCGCGGCGGCTCGGAATACGACGAATAGCCCTCCATGGCTCTCGAGCGCGAACAGCCGGGCCGCATGCTCACCGTCGAGGAGCGCATCAGCGAGCGCATCCGCAGCTTCGACGTGCCGGCCCTCCTGGACCTGCTCGCCAAGGAGGGCTACGGCGAGGCGGAGGTGGAGTTCCGCAGCCACCGCAGCACCGTGCACCAGCCCCACCTGGTGCATGCCATCGAGTTCAGCCGGCATCCCCGCAAGCGCGTGGTGATCACCGTCAACCTGGGCCTGCTCAGCCTCCAGACGCCACTGCCATCCTTCCTCTTCCAGGCCATGGACCGCCTGGAGCAGGACACCATGGCGGACTTCCTGGGCTACTTCGATCACCTGCTGCTGCGGACGCGCTTCGCGGGCCAGTTCCCGGATCGCGACGAGTCCCTGCTGCCCGGGTGGGAGCACTCCACCGCGCACCGGCTGCGCCTGTTGCGCCTCGCGTGCCCCAGCAGCCTGCACTGGCTCTTCGCCAAGGTCTTCCCGGAGGCGGAGGTCTTGGTGCGCCGCGAGACGCGCCGCCAGCGCATCGAGGCCAAGGGCATCCGCCTGGGCGCCGCGGCGCTCGGAGACGGCAGCGCGGTGGGCGGCTTCGCCACCGTCCCCACGGGCGGGGTGGAGGTGCGCCTCTTCCTCAACGAGCCCCACTCCGGCACCGGCATCCCCTGGGCCGTGGAGGCCCGCCGCCGCCTCAACACCCGCATCCTCCCGAGCCTCGCGGAGACGCCGCTCGCGCTCGGCGTGATCCTCTGCCTGCGGGATCAGAGCAGCTGGGCCCGCCTCCAGGACGGCAGCCACCTGGGCTACGAGCCTTTGGTAGGAGGACCGGAACAGACCCAGGAGGTCCTCCTGTTCTCCGGGGACACCGCGCAATTGCGATCATCAGAACCCCGCTAGACCTGATATGTCGGCTGGTTGACGGGAATTCCTGATCGCGCCTAGGCTGTAAATGTTCACTCGGCAGGGCGTACTCCCGGGGCGGCTCCAGCAGTACGGGGGGATGACGCGCGCTGCGAATGTCAGGGAGTCACCGTGGCCATTCAGGACCAGCTTCCCAAATCCCGCATCACCCTCACGTACCGCACCACCATCAACGGCGAGCAGGAAACGGTGAACCTGCCGTTGCGCCTCCTGGTCATGGGCGACTACTCCCTGGGCTCCTCCGAGGATCGCAAGCAGGACCTGGAGACCCGCAAGCTGCGCTCGGTGGATGGCCGCAACCTGGACGAGTTGATGAAGGACATGAAGATGTCCGCCAACTTCCAGGTGCCCAACCGCATCAACCCGGACGTGGAGGCGGAGCTGAACATCGACCTCCCCATCAACCGGATGAAGTCCTTCCACCCGGATGAGATCGTCAAGCACGTGCCCAAGCTCAAGGCGCTGCTGCTCCTGAAGACGCTCCTGGTGGAGATGCAGTCGAACATCGACAACCGCAAGGATCTGCGCCGCGAGCTCTACGAGCTGTTCTCCAAGCCGGAGGCGCTCAAGGAGCTGCTCAACGAGCTGAAGGGCTACGAGACCATGCGGCTGCCCGCTGGCGAAGCCGCGAAGGCGGATGCCGCCGCTGCCGCCGCCACCGCCGCTGGCAAGCC
>JAFADT010000995.1 GCA_023424585.1 Pseudomonadota bacterium | reverse complement strand
GCGCGGACCTGTACGCGTGCGTGGGCGCGGCGATGGCGGCGCTCTCCGGACCGAAGCACGGCGGCGCGTGCGACCGCGTGGAGGCGCTCCTCGCGGAGGTGGGCCGACCGGAGCGCGCGAAGGAGGTGGTGGCCACGTACCTCCACCGCGGTGAAGCCGTGCCGGGCTTCGGCCACCGGCTGTACCCGAAGGGAGATCCCCGCACGCCCTCGCTCATCCAGGCCGCGCGAGAGCTCCGCCCGGGGGCGCGCACGGTGCGCGTGGCCTCCGCGCTGGTGGAGGTGATGCGCGACGCGGGACACCCCGCGCCATCGATGGAGGTGGGGCTGGTGATGCTGGCGGAGGCGCTGGGCCTGCCGAGGGGCGCCGCGTCCGCGGTGTTCGCCGTGGGGCGCTCGGCGGGCTGGGTGGCCCACGTGCTGGAGCAGCGGGAGCAGGGCCACCTGCTGCGGCCCAGGGCCCGCTACGTCGGTCCCTCTTCACCGGCCCACGCCGCGGCGGATTGAATTCAGCCGTTGGGATTCAGGGTGGACATGGGGCTGTTGGTGGACCCAATGCGTTTCTTCACCTTCTCCTGGAGCCACTGCATGAAGAAGACCGCCCTGCTGACCTGCCTGCTCGGATTGCTGGGAGCCCTCCCGGCCAGCGCCGCTGACGTCGACGTCAAGGACGTGTTCGGCAAGGAGGTCCCCATCGGGCAGGGCCGTCCCACCCTGGTGCTGTATGCCAACAAGGGCACCCGGGAGGAGCTGCGCCAGAACGCCTCCCAGTTCGTCTACGGCGTGCGGGAGAAGAAGCCCATCGTCGTCATCCACGTGGACCTGCGTGACGTCCCGGGCCTCTTCAAGGGCATGGCGCGCGGGGAGATCCGCAAGAGCCGCGACGAGTCGCTCGAGGCCATGAAGGACCTGTACCGGCAGAAGGGTGAAGCGCCGCCGCCCGAGTTGGACTCGTCGCTCTACATGGTGGCGGACTCCAAGGGGGAGCCCCACAAGGCGATGGGACTCGAGAAGGGGTTCGACCGCGTGTTCGCCCAGGTGCTGGGTTCCTCCGGCCAGGAGCTCGCGAGGGGGACCTTCTCGTCCGCGGCCCGGCAGCTCAGCCAGGCGATGACCACGGCCCCCACCGTGGCGTCCCGCCGCCCCTGACCCCAACAAGGGGCCCCCCGCGCACCCGGACGGCGTGCGGGTGGACGGCCGGGGATGGCTGGCATTGCCCCGCGTGAAGCGCCACGGACCCCAGGTGCGCACAAGGGCAGGCGTTGGCCAGGCTGACGTCTCCCGTTCCACCTGGAGTCGTCCATGCACGTTGAAGCCCCTCGCAGCGCCCGTTCCCCGAAGGTCGTGACGTTCCTCCGCATCCCGGTGCTGGTCGCCGTGGGCATGATGACGATGGGCAGCGGCATGGGGAACCCCGGATGTGGCAGCAGCTCGTACTCCGACTGTGAGGAAGGCTGCGCCATCTCGGGCACCTATGCCGTCCAGTTCGCGGACACATCCCCTCCGGGGGAAGGGTGTGAGGCTTTGGGACAGGGCCTGCCGGCGGGTCCGCTCGTGTTAAGCCTGTCCGGCACCTATGTCACGGGCCAGCTTGGCGACGACTACCTGTCGGGCTACTACCACGGTGAGCCCTCCCGGGAGCTCAACTTCACCCTCGCGCAGAACCAGCCGGTGCGCCTCGAGCGCATCCTCACCATCGAATCGACGGTGCGCGCTCCGGCCCCCCATTCGGACACCGATGCCTCGACCATCGAGGGCCAGTACGAGGTGAAGCTCTCCTCCTTGGACGACGGCAGCGTGAAGTGTCTCATCCGGCGGAGCTTCACCGCGACCCGGTAGGAATTCCGCCGGGGGGCGCCCCCGGGTCCTACTCGGGGTGCGGTAGGGTCTGGGGCCATGCGTACTCCCCTCATGGCCTCATTGTTGTTCCTGATGATGGCGTCGCCGGCCCGGGCCGCCGTGCCCGCCGGCTTCGTGGAAACGAGCTCTTCGTCCAGCAGCCTGTCGCAGGCGACCGGCATGGCGTGGGCGCCGGATGGTTCGGGGCGGCTGTTCGTCACGCTGAAGAACGGTATCGTGCGGACGGTGGCCATGAAGGACGGGGTGCTGGAGACGCAGCCCGGCACCTCCACGCTGGTGACGCGCACGTTCGCCACGGAGCCGGTGGTCCACGTCAACAGCGAGTGTGGCCTCATCGGCATCGCGTTCGACCCGAACTACGTGGTCAACCGGTACGTCTACGTCTTCGTCACCGTCGCTCCCTCCGAGCAGCGCATCGTCCGCTACACGGACGCCAACGGCACGGGCATCGCGCGCACGGAGGTCGTCAAGGGGCTGCCCACGGCGGGCAACAACCACGACGGCGGCGGGCTGGGCTTCGGCCCGGACGGCAAGCTCTACTGGTCCATTGGAGACCTGGGCAACGGCTCCGGCGTGGACGCGGACCTGACGTCCCTGGCGACCAAGGTGAGCCGCGCCAACCTGGACGGCACGCCCGCCAATGACAACCCGTTCAACGACGGCGTGGGCCCCAACAACGAGTACATCTGGGCGCGCGGCTTCCGCAACCCGTTCACCTTCACCTTCCAGCCCAGCAACGGCCGGCTGTGGGTCAACAGCGTGGGCGACGGCTACGAGCAGGTCTTCGTCGTGAGCCGGCGCGCCCACGCTGGCTACAACGACTACGAGAACAACCAGCCGCTCGGGAACGACTACATCACGCCGGTGGTCAAGTACCGCACCAACAGCATCGACACGCGCAACCTCACCGCCACGGGCGCGGTGCGCAGCGGGGGCGTCACGACGTTCACGACGACGGGGCCGCACGGCTTCCGCAAGGGGGAGAAGCTCACGCTCGAGGATGTCGGGGACGCGAGCTTCAACGGCGAGTTCTACGTCGCCAGCGCCGACAACGCGCCGACCGCCACCACCTTCACCGTGGCCCAGCCGGGCCTGCCGGACGCGACCAGCGGCGGGGGCAGCGCGACGACGCAGGCGCTGGGCGGCTCCATCACCGGCGGTACGTTCTACGACGCCACCCTCTTCCCGCCGGAGTACCGCGGCAACTACTTCTTCGGCGACTACAACAGCGCCCAGGTGACGCGCGTCACGCTGGCGGCGGACGACTCGGTGGCGACGGTGGACGAATGGGCGACGGGCTTCGCCTCCAACGTGGACCTGAGCGTGGGGCCGGACGGCGCGCTCTATGCGATTGGCGTCAACAACGGGGTGGTGCGTCGGGTGGTCCCGGCGGCCTCCGGCCAGAAGCTGGTCGTGAGCGGGCTCAACCCGCGCGTGATGGAGGGCGGCCGCGCGGCCTTCACCGTGCGGCTGGCCCAGGCGCCTGACGCGTCCGTGACGGTGCGCGTGGCGCGGGCCCTGGGCGGCTCCGAGGACCTGCGCCTGCTGGGCGGTGACACGCTGACCTTCACGCCGGCGACCTGGAGCGCGCCCCAGGTCGTGATGATCGAGGCGGTGGAGGACGAGGACGCGGTCGCGGACACGGCCACCTTCACCGTGTCGTCAGAGGGACTGGCGGACGAGGCGGTGGTGGCTACCACCATCGACAACAACGCGCCCCGGCTGGTGCTGTCCACCCAGCGACTCGCCGTGCCCGAGGGTGGCACCGCCACCTTCGACGTGTCCCTCTCCCTGCGGCCCGCGTCGAACGTCACCGTCACGGTGGCGTCCACGCAGGGGGACCCGGACATCACCGTGGCCTCCGAGTCCACGCTCACGTTCACGACGTCCAACTGGAGCACGCCGAAGACGGTCACCCTCCGGGCCTCGCAGGACGCGGACAACGTGGACGGCGTGGCCACCATCACGCTCGCCATGCCGGGGCTGGACGCGCGCACGCTGGAGGCCGTGGAGGTGGACGATGAGCCGCTCCCGCCCTCCATCACCTCCACGCCCGTCACCACGTCCGTGGTGGGCGCCAGCTACCGCTACGACGTGGAGGCGGTGGGCCGGCCGCAGCCGACCTTCTCGCTGGAGGGCACGGTGCCGCAGGGGATGAGCATCGACGCGGCCACCGGCCTCATCACCTGGACGCCCTCGGCGGAGGGCTCCGTGGAGGTGCGCGTGCGGGCGGCCAACGGCGAGTCGCCGGACGCGGAGCAGACCTTCACGCTCACCACGAAGGCGGACGAGGCGCCGCGCGCCATCCTCACCCGCCCCACCCAGGGCGAGCGCGTGTCGGGCGCCACGGCGGAGTTCTTCGGCGACTGCGTGGACGACGTGGGCTGCACCCGCGCCGAGTTCTATGTGGACGGCACGCTGGCCTCCACGGACACCGGCTCGGACAACCGCTTCTACTTCGGGGGCGAGCCCGGGCGCTGGGACACCACGGGCCTGGCGCCGGGCCCGCACACCGTGCGCTTCGTGGTGGTGGACACGCAGGGCGCGACCGCGGAAGCCACAGCGACGGTCTGTGTCGGGGACGGACGCTGCGAGCAGGGGGAGCCGGACGCGGGCACGAACAATCCCCCGCCCGAGGAGGACTCCGGCTGCGGCTGCGGCGCGGCCCCCGTGGCACCGCTCGCGTGGTTGGCGCTCGCGGCGCTGGCCACCCGGCGCAAGCGTTCACGCGTGAGCTGAAGTCTTCGCTGTCCGCACGCGTGGGAGGGCGCCCTTTGTGGATCCGCCCTCCCGCGCTGGCGTGTCTGGAAGCGGGCCGCGGATTTCAACTGTCTACGCTCATCACGAATGCCCGTTGGACAGGTGTTGCCCGTGAAGCAACACCTGTAGACAGTGAAACAACACACATCCGCATTGTCACACGCGACTGAGAACAGCGATGGTCCAGGAGAGCCTTTTCACCTGGAGACGGATTCCATGCGCGCTTCGTTCCGACGCCCCGCCCTGCTGTTGCTGCTGACCGCCTGCGCCCTGCCGGGTTGTTCCTCGGAGTCCGACCCCACTCCTGCGGACACGCCTGACTCCGGTGTGGTGGACACGGGCTGCCCCGCGCCCACGGGCGCCGCCGTCACGCACCAGGGCACCATCTCCGCGCCGGAGACGTGGAGCGCGTCCAGCCCCCATGTCGTCTCGTCGCTGGACGTCAACGCCCCTGTGACCGTGGAGCCCTGCACCGTCGTCAGCATGAGCGCCTCGGCCAACATCCAGGTCAACAGCGGCGGCGCGTTCATCACCCAGGGAACGCAGGCGAAGCCGGTGCGCATCGAGGCCGCGGACTCCGGACG
>JAFADT010000980.1 GCA_023424585.1 Pseudomonadota bacterium | reverse complement strand
TCACTGCGTCGCGCGAGGAGCTCTGGACGCGCGCGGAGTCACTCGCGTGGCGGCTGAGCGCGAACCTGGGCATGCCGGTGCGGCTGGCCGTGACGGACAACCGCTCCACCATGGTGTCCTTCCGCCGGGGCGCGCAGGTGCTCCAGCTGCGGCTGCACCACATGTTCCTGGACGCGCCGGAGGTGGTCGTGCGCGCGGTGGCGGACTACGCGGGCCGCGGGCACCGCGGCGCGGGCGCGCTCCTGGACGAGTACATCCGGGGCCAGCAGCCGCTCATCCGCCAGCTCCGCCGGGAGTCCGACGCGGAGCTGAACCCGCTCGGCCGCTGCTTCGACCTGCGGGCGCTCTACAACGGCGTCAACGAGGCCTACTTCGGCAACGCCATCCAGGCCCGCATCGGCTGGGGCCGCATGCCGCCGCGCCGCCGCCGCAAGTCCATCCGCCTGGGCGTCTACGACCACCAGACGCGGGAGATCCGCATCCACCCCGCGCTGGACAAGCCGGACGTGCCCGCCTTCTTCGTGGAGTTCATCGTCTTCCACGAGATGCTCCACCAGCTGTTCCCCAGCAGCAATCGCACCGGGCGCCGCGTGCACCATCCGCGCGCCTTCCGCGAGCGTGAGCGCACGTACCCGCACTACGCCGCCGCGCTGCGTTGGGAGCGCGAGAACCTGGGCACGCTGCTGCGCGGTTGAACGCACGCCGAGCGTCCTGGACATTTACTGGTTTACCTGCCCGGCCGCGCTCGGGGATGTCTTGACCGAAACGCGGGGGAGCCGGATGTTCGGCTCCATATGCGACGAGCAAAGATTGTCTGCACCCTCGGCCCTGCCAGCCAGACCCCGGAGATGTTGGAAGCGCTGCTGGAGGCCGGCATGGACGTGGCCCGGCTCAACTTCTCCCACGGCAGCCACGAGCAGCATCAGGCGAACATCGACATGCTGCGCGCGGCCTCGCTGAAGGTGCGCAAGGCGGTGGGCATCCTGGGCGACCTGCAGGGGCCCAAGATCCGCACCGGCCGCTTCATCACCGGCAGCACGGAGCTGAAGCCGGGCGGCGTCTTCCACATCACCACCGACGAGACGGTGAAGGGCACGGACGAGATCGTGTCCACCACGTATCCGCACCTGGCGGCGGACGTGAACCCGGGCGACCGCATCCTGCTGGATGACGGCCTGCTGGAGCTGCGCGTCCTGGAGACGGACAAGAAGCAGCTCCTCAAGACGGAGGTGGTGCACGGCGGCACGCTGAAGAACAACAAGGGCATCAACCTGCCCGGCGTGGCGGTGCGCGCGGACGCGCTCACGCCCAAGGACCGCGAGGACCTCATCTTCGGCCTCAAGGCGGGCGTGGACTACATCGCGCTGTCCTTCGTGCGCCAGCCGTCGGACCTGGACTCCGCGCGCCAGGCCATGGCGGAGGTGGGCCGCACGGTGCCCATCATCTCCAAGCTGGAGAAGCCGGAGGCCATCGCGCGCCTGGACGCCATCCTGGACAAGACGGACGGCGTGATGGTGGCCCGCGGCGACCTGGGCGTGGAGATCCCCCCGGAGGAGGTGCCGGCCGTCCAGAAGGACATCATCCGGCGCTCCAACCTGCGCGGCCTGCCCGTCATCGTGGCCACGCAGATGCTCAACTCGATGATCGACAACCCGCGCCCCACGCGCGCGGAGGCCAGCGACGTGGCCAACGCCGTCTACGACGGCGCGGACGCGCTGATGCTCTCGGGTGAGACGGCGAGCGGCAAGTTCCCCCTGGACTCCGTGCAGATGATGGAGCGCATCATCCTGGCGGCCGAGTCCTCCTCGCGCTCGCAGCTGCAGCCGCGCGTCATCGAGGCCCCGCTGGGCCTGCCGCTGCACTTCCCGGACGTCATCGCGCGCGTGGCGTGCGAGGCGGCCAAGGCCAGCGGCGCCACGCTCATCGCGGCCTTCACGCTGTCGGGCGTGACGGCGCGGCTGCTCGCGCACTACCGCCCCACGGTGCCCATCGTCGCGTTCAGCCCGAACCAGGAGGTGCGCCGCCGCCTCTCGCTGCTCTGGGGCGTGGTGCCGCGCGTGCTGGAGCCCATCCAGGAGACGGAGACCATGCTCCGCCGCGTGGAGGAGGAGCTGGTGTCGCGGGGCCTCGCGCGCAAGGGCGACCGCGTCGTGGTGGTGTTCGGCGCGCCGGTGGGCCAGCCGGGGAAGATCAACAGCCTCCGGCTGCACACCATCAGCGCCTGAGGCCGCGCCTCACGCCGGGCCCTTCTTGAGGGCCCGGCGGGGAATCTCCGCCTCGACGAAGATGGCGAAGAGGTCCTTGTCGAGCTGTCCGGACCCCGCCTCCTTCTTGAGGATGTCCAGCGCGAGCGCGTGCGGCACGGCCTTCTTGTAGGGCCGGTCGCTCGCGGTGAGCGCGTCGTAGATGTCGCAGATGGACATCATCCGGGACTGCACCGGAATCTCCGGGATGGCGCGAGGGTAGCCCGTGCCATCCAGCTTCTCGTGGTGCGCGTAGGCGATCTCCGGCACGCGGCGCAGCGCGCGGGTCCACGGAATCTGGGACAGGAAGCGGTACGTGTGCTCGACGTGGCTCTCGATTTCACGGCGCTCCTCCGGGGAGAGGGTGCCGCGGGTGATGGAGAGGGACTGGATCTCATGGGGCAGCAGCAGCGGCTGCCCGTGGTCGTGCGCGTCGGTGTACGTGAGCTTGCCCAGCTCCAGGAGGCGCTCGAAGTTGCCCTGCGCCAGCACCGTCGGCTTGTTGCAGGTGAGCAGGAAGCCCATCACCTCATCCAATTGGGCCAGCTCCTGGGCGAGCCGCGCGTCCTCCTCCTGGTGGATGGCGGGCAGGGCGGACAGGCCGCGAGCCTCCACGGCGGACAGCCTGCGCCGCGAGCTCTGCAGCTGGAGGTCCTTGCGCGCCAGCTGGAAGCGGGCGCGCAGCGCGTCCAGCTCATGCGGGTAGAGCTTCTCCGCCTTGACGAGCACGTTCTCGCGCACGCCCACCTTGCCGAAGTCGTGCAGGAGCGACGCGTACCGCAGCTCCTGCAGCTCCACGGCGGTGAAGCGCGTCTGGGCATAGGGGCCGGTGCTGTGGTGCTCCAGCGCCTGGGCCAGGGACACGGTGAGGTCCGCGACGCGGCCGGAGTGGCCCGCGGTGGTGGGGTCGCGCGCCTCGATGGCGACGACGGACGCGGAGACGAAGCCCTCGAAGAGGCGGTTGATCTCCTCGTGGAGGAGGGCGTTCTCGATCGCCCCGGCGGCCTGGGCGCCCAGGGCGAGCAGGAGCTCCTCGTCCTCCGCGTCGAACACGCGCCCGCCGCGCTTGTTGAGGGCCTGGAGGACGCCCGTCACGTCGCCGTTGGCGTCGCGCATGGGGACGCAGAGGATGGTGTGGGTGCGGTAGCCGCTGGAGACGTCGAAGCTGCTGTTGAAGCGGGGGTCGGCGTAGGCGTCGGGGATGTTGATGACGGCGCCTGTCTGCGCGACCTGGCCGGCGATGCCGCTGCCCATGGGGAGGCGGATCTCGTTCTTGGAGCCCTGGGCCACCTTGCTCCACAGCTCGTCGCGCTCGCGGTCCAGGATGAAGAGCGAGCAGCGGTCCGACTCCACGACCTTGGTGGCCTCATAGAGGATGAGGGGCAGCAGCAGGTCCAGGTCCCGCTCGGCGCTCATCGCCTTGGCGACATCCAGGATGGACGTCAGCTTCGCGAGGCGGCGGGACAGGTTGGGGGCGGCGGGCGCGGACTGGGGAAGCACCGAGGCGGGCTCCGTGGGATGCGGCGGGTGGCTGCGGGCGCACCCGGTTGTAGCACGCGCGATGTGTCAGCCGCCCGGCCCCCCCACCTGCTGGGTCCACCTCTGTCCGCCAGCCTGCTGTCCTGCCGGGCGAAGGTACCGTGGCCTCGCGGAAGCGGCTATGAAGCGCCGCCATGACCCGCCCTGTCCGCATCTCTCCGTCGCTGCTCTCCTGTGATTTCAGCCGCCTGGGAGAGGAGGTCCGCGCCATCGAGGCCGCCGGCGCCGATTGGATTCACGTGGATGTCATGGATGGCAGGTTCGTGCCCAACATCACGCTGGGGCCGGTCATCGTGGAGGCCATCAAGCGGGTGGCGACGAAGCCGCTGGACGTGCACCTGATGATCGTGGAGCCGGAGAAGTACGTGGACGCGTTCGTGAAGGCGGGCGCGGACGTGCTGACGGTGCACCAGGAGGCGAGCCCGCATCTGCACCGCACGCTCCAGCACATCCGTCACGCGGGGGCGAAGCCGGCGGTGGTGTTGAACCCGGGCACGCCGCTGGTGGCCATCGAGGAGGTGCTGGGGGACGTGGACATGGTGCTCCTGATGAGCGTGAACCCGGGGTTCGGGGGGCAGTCGTTCATCGAGTCCACGGTGGACAAGGTCCGCCGGCTGCGCGCGATGTTGGACGCGCGGGGGCTGAAGGGCGTGGACATCGAGGTGGACGGCGGCATCAACGCCCAGACGGCGAAGCGCGTGGTGGACGCGGGGGCGTCGGTGCTGGTGGCGGGCAGCTACGTGTTCGGGGCGAAGGACTACGCGCAGGCCATCCGGTCGCTGCGGCCGTGAGTCAGGCGGCCTCGGGGGACGCGGGCGGGCGGACCGCGGCGGCGGCCAGGCGGGCGATGCGGGTCATGAAGGTGGGGTCGCACGGCTTCACTTCGTAGTCGTCGGCGCCCAGCTCGAAGCACACGTGGCGGGTGAACTGATCCTCCACGCCGCTGAGCATGATGACCTTGCAGTCGCGCGTGACGGGGTCCTTCTTCAGCTGCGCGAGGAGGTCCCGGCCGTCCTGGTGCTGGTTGATGTCCAGGATGATGACCGCGGGCCGGTGCTTGCGGGCCAGCTCCAGCACGTGTTCGGAGGTGGTGTCGGACACGCAGACGAGCCCGGAGCGCTTGGCCTCTCGAGCGAGTGCGGACACGACGAGGGGCTCATCGTCCGAGATGAGGACAGTGGGAGCAGTCATGGCCCTCTGTGGGGGAACAGGGGTGGATCAACGCGCAACATCTTGGAAGTACAGGAATGCCTGGATCTTGTGAAGAGGGTGAACATTGTCCCGTCCCAAAGGGTAGGTAGGACAACAGTCGAGGGAGCGCCGGGGTCGGGTGGGGGAGGGGAAGGGGAGGGCGAAAGAGTCCGTTGACTGGAGGAAGCGGCTCGGATAGATCCGCCCACGCTTCGCCGGGCCCGAGGGCAGTTCCTGGCGCAGCACCGGATATCGGGGAGTGGCTCAGCCTGGTAGAGCACTTGGTTCGGGACCAAGGGGTCGCAGGTTCAAATCCTGTCTCCCCGACCAAACGATGAAGCGGGCTGGAGGCCGAACGGTCTCCAGCCCGTTTTCATTTTCGCGCCGCTTTCTCTCATCGCCCGGGTCAGCCGGCTGGGTGCGAGGTCCCGAACATGCCGATCCAACACTCCATGTGGAAGCTGGGAGTGCCCCCGACTCGCTTGCCGCTGACGCGCCTCGACAGCGAGCAGCAGCTTGAAGAAATGATCGTGAAGGATCCGCGCATCCTCTCGGACCAGTGGATGCTCATCGGGCGCCAGGAGCAGACGTCACATGGGGGGCGGACCGATCTCCTGGCCATCGCGCCGGATGCGTCGCTCGTGCTGATCGAGCTGAAGCGAGACCGGACGCCGCGCGAGGTCGTAGCGCAGGCCATCGACTACGCGTCCTGGTTGGCGGAGCTCGGCGCCGACAGGATCGCTCGGATGTATGAGCGGTTTGCTGGCGGTGGCAACCTGGGCGAAGCGTTCAAGCAGCGGTTTGGCACCGAGCTGGACGAGGACTCACTGAACCAGTCCCACCAGATCGTGATCGTCGCCGCCGAGCTGGACCCTTCCACCGAACGGATCATTGGCTACCTCAACGCCCGCGACATCGCGATCAACGTGCTGTTCTTCCAGGTGTTCCAGAACGGAAGCGAACGCTTCCTCAGTCGCGCGTGGCTCATCGATCCAGGGGAGACGCAGGCGAAGGTCGCCGCTTCCGGTGGAATCAAAGGAGAGAAGGAGCCGTGGAACGGGGAGTTCTACGTCTCTTTCGGCGACGCGAGCTCTCGGAGCTGGGAGGACGCGCGCAAGTATGGCTATGTGAGCGGCGGCGGCGGAAGCTGGTATAGCCAGACACTCAAGCTGCTGTCTCCCGGAGACCGCGTCTGGGTCAAGATTCCCAAGGTGGGTTACGTTGGCGTGGGTCGGGTCGTGGAGTCCGCCCAGCCCGTCGGGGAGTTCAACGTCAGCACGGAGCAAGGGGCACGGCCGGCGCTGGAAGTGCTGAGTCATGCCGGGAAGTACATGGCGACGGCCCACGACCTTGAGAAGGCGGAGTATTTCGTCCGGGTGCAGTGGCTGGACTCCGTTCCGGAGTCGGAGGCGGTCAATGAGGTCGGGCTGTTCGGCAACCAGAACACGGTTTGTCAGCCGACGACTCCGAAGTGGCGCTCGACCATCGAGAAGCTGAAGGCCCACTTCCCGCATTGGGATGCCCCTGTCGGCGATTGAGCCGCGGGCTGGAGACCTGCTGTCGGGGGCCATCTGTGAATGGGGGCATGGCATTCATGACCGCCGTACCCACCTGCCGTAGTCCTTGAGCTCGAACGGCAGCGTCAGGGCACCGAAGTCGGGCGGGCCACCCACAGCGGCGTGCTCTCGTTCGTCCTTTGGTCCGCCGGCTGCTGCGCCTTGCGGATGGGTGTTCCGCGCGTGCTGCTCGGCCGCGATGTCCTGGTTGCGAACCACGTAGTCGCGCAGCCCGTTCTCATACGAGGCGATGCCCCGCACCGGGTCATCCTGGTGCGCGGCGAGCTCCCCGGCGAGCACGTAGGCGCCCACCATCGCGACCGACGTGCCCTGCCCCGAAGCGAGCGCGACGCTGTAGCCGGCGTCGCCGACGAGCACGACGCGCCCGCGCGACCACCCGTCCATGCGGATCTGGCTGATCGAATCGAAGTGGAAGTCGGGCGCCGTCATCATGTGCTCGATGAGCTGTGGCAGCACCCACCCCTGGCCCGAGAGGCGCTCGGCCATGAGGCGCTTCTGCGCCGCGACGTCACGGTGGTCGTACTGGATGGGCTCGGCAGCCATGAAGCCGACATACACCCGCGCGTTGGCGTCCTTGCTCAGGGCCATGACCATCGCGCCAACGCCGGTTCCCTCGTCCTGGAACATGACCTCCCAGCGCTCGAGGCCGAGGAGGTTCGGCATCCCGAAGATCGCGATGTACGCGTTGCCGAGACGGTGGAGGAACTGCTCCTCGGAGCCGAACGCGAGCCTGCGCACCCGCGAGTGCAGCCCATCGGCGCCGACGACGAGATCGAAGCGGCGGGGAGCGGCGCGCTCGAAAGCGACGTCGACCCCCAACGCGTCCTGGGTGAGCGACGCGACGGAATCGTCGAAGAGGTACTCCACCCGACTGCCCACGGCCTCGTGCAGGACGCGGCAGAGGTCGTCGCGCATGATCTCGATATCTGGGCTCTCGAAGCGCCCGCCCGTGAGGGTGCGCTCCTCACTCCGGTGGAGCTCCTTGCCGTCGGCGTCGACCAGCGAGAACCCCGTCAGCCGGGTGCTGTGCTGTCGGAGCGTGGCGAGGATTCCCATGCGCTCCGCGACCGTGAGCGCCGGGCCGCGCACGTCGAGCGCCTGTCCTCCCGGACGGAGCCGCGGCGCGCGCTCGACCACGGTGACGGTGAAGCCGTAGCGCGCGAGCCAGTAGGCGATGGTCAGACCGGAGATGCTGGCGCCGGACACCAGCACACGGGAGGAACTTGGACTCGTAGCGCTCATGCGTGCTTGGGTACGCCTCCCGCATCGAGCCGTCCAAGACATTGATTGGATTGATGTGATACCTCCTGAGCAAGGCTTGAGCCCATGGAACTCCGACACCTGCGCTACTTCGTGACCATCGCCGAGGAGCAGAGCTTCCGTCGGGCGGCGGAGCGGCTCCATGTCTCACAGTCGCCGCTGAGCCGGCAGATGCAGGATCTCGAGGAGGAGATGGGCGTCGAGCTCTTCGCGCCCGAGGGGCGTGGCATCAAGCTCACCGCCGCCGGGAAGTCCTTCGCGAAGCGAGCCCGGAGCATCCTGGCGAGCGTCGATGCCGCCGTCGACGAGGCCAAGGGCGTCGCCGAAGGGCGGCTCGGGACCGTCGTCATCGGCTTCGAGACGGGCACGACCTTCATGGGCGTGCTCCTGTCCCTCGTCGCGGCGTTCCGCAGGCGAACCCCTCGCGTCGGCCTGGAGTTCGTTCCGATGAGCAGCGTCGAGCAGTGGACGGCGCTGCGGCAGGGGACGATCACCTTCGGCTACGGTGCCTACGCGCCTGGGGATGATGCCCTGGGCCACCTGGAGATGAGCCGTGACCGACTCGGGGTGCTGCTCTCCTCCTCGCATCGACTGGCACGGCTTGAGAAGATCCGGCTTCGAGACCTCGAGAATGAGCGCGTGCTCCTCCAGCCACGCCAATTCCATCCGCGGCTGCATGCGGACCTCTTCACGGCCGCACGGACTCAGGGCGTGACGCTGCACGTGACGGCGGAGGTGCTCGACCTGGAGGCGCTCCTGGCACTGGTTGTTATCGGCGACGCGATAACCTTCCTCACGGAGAAGTTCTGGGAGCCCGCTTCCCAGGTCTCGTTGCAGTGGCGGCCCGTCGAAGACCTCCTCATCCATCAGAGTGAGTTCATCACATGGCGCGCGGAGGACGCGGATGCGCCAGTCGTGCGAGCGCTGCTGGAGAGCGCACAAGAAGTGAGCCCATTCCTGAAAGGCACTGAAGGCCGCGCGCCCACCTCCGAAGCACGCCGTCGAAGGCAGCTCAAGAAGCGCTGAGGTAGCTCAAGGAGCGAGCACGTGAGCAGCCCGTGGGCCGTGATGGCTACTTTCGCGGCTCACCGGCCTTCTCGCCGCGCGCGGGTGGCGCGAAAGGCGGCACTTCGAACTGGGGGAGTGGCAGCGTCACCTCGAGCGGGAGGCTGACCCGCTTGCCCGTCTTGAGGAACTCATAGAGCGCCTTCTTCACGGTGGGCGCTTCACGGAGTTGATAGAACGTCCCATCGTGGCCGGCGCGGTGAACGAGGATGGCACGGCCGTTCGGAAAATACGGCAGCAGGCTGAGGGTGTTCTCGACTGGCGTCGAGGTGTCCCAGTCGCCGTTCACGAACACGACAGGGATTGAACTCTCGACCGGCTCCCTCAGCGCGTCGCCCATGTCGCGGGTGGGCCAGTCGGACGCGGAGGCGATGTTCGACTCGAAGTTCCACGTCCCCAGCCACTCGACGGCCGGGTCGGTCCTCAGCTGGTGCTCACGCGCGGCGGTGGTGCCCAGACTGCTGTCGACCAGGGGACCAATCAGCTTCGTCTTGCTCGCCTGGCGCTCCTCGATGACCTCGCGGGCCCAGGCCTCATAATGCCCATGGTAGAGCGACAGGATGAAAGCCGGCCATTGCTCGCCCTCCTGTGTATGGGAAGTCAAGGCCAGTTGCAGGTCTTCCGCCCCCAACACGACCGTCCGAGCCCCTCCGGCGTCGTCGCGAACCTGGACGCGCACCGGCGCCGCCGCGAAGCGCTGATGGAGCGCGCGAACCGCCCCCATCAGTCCGCCCGAGGGCAGATAGGGCGCGAGTCCTGGATCGCGGTCGGCGTCATAGGCAATTCGTTGCAGCGCCGCGAACACATGCGAAGGCATGTCATAGCCGTTGTTCAAGGGCTCCACGCACGAAAGCACCGCACGCGCGACGCTCTCGGGATGGAGGCGCATCACCGCCAGGCTCCATTGCGAGCCGAAGCTGCCGCCGAACAAGCTGACCTTCTTGTAGCCGAGCGCGCGCCGCAGGTCGTCGACGTCGGCGGCGAACTCGGTGATGTCATAGCCGGACAGGTCCTTGTCGGGGTTCTCCGCAATGGCTTTCCTGGCCAATGCGCGCATGGCCAGCGCATCCGCGCGCACCGAGCCGGGTTGCTCCAGGGGCAGGTCTTCGCTCATCGCTTCGAGCATTTCGCCGCGGCGCGTATAGCCCCGCTGTTCAACCACGACCACGTCGCCCACCGCGCCGAAGGTCAACCAGTGTTGCAGGCGACCTTGGCCGCTGTGGGCCTCGTCGGCGGTGAACGCGCCGAGCACGCTCAGTCCGGGGCCCCCTGGCAGCCAGAACACCGGCGGCGCGCCAGTGGGATGGGGCGCCTTGATGCGGGCGAAGCCAACGCCGATGAGGCGGCTCCCTGGCTTCGTTCGGTTCTCGGGCACGAACAGCGTGCCGACTTCATAGCGCCCGGCGGAGCCCGACCCGTCCTGGAGGGTGACGCGCTCGATGACGACATCACCGGGCTTGTGCGGGGCAGCGGCAACCGCCGGCGTTGCGAGGAGCAGCGACGGCAACACGAGCAGCGACAGCGGCATCCGTGCGAGAGAGAGCATGGGGTGACCGGACCTGGAGGTGGCAACGGCGCTTGCGCCGAACGGGCTCCCAGCCGAACATCCTCTTGGGGAATCCATTCCCGGCGTGCTCGGGAAGCCGTCGCTGAACCCGGACGCGACCGCAGCGGTGCTCCCCGAATCAGGGCGACACGTGTTCAAAGTGGCGGGAGACTCCGCGAAGCCGGTGCGGCTTCGCCTGCCCGTGCTCAGTCCGCCGCCCGCTTGCGGCGCCGGGACATGATCCGGCTCAGCCCCACCTCGGTGATGCCGAGGTAGGCCGCCACGTCTCGCTGGGGAATCCGTCCGGTCAGGTGGGGATGCTCCTCCCAGAAGTTCACGAGCCGCTCCTCCGCGGACAGCTCCAGGAACTCCTGCTCACGGCGCTCCTTGAGGAGGAAGTGCTGCTCCGCCACCCGGCGCGCCAGCCGCTCCCAGCACACGTGGCCCTGCTCCAGCGCCTGGAAGTCCCGCGCCTGGAACACCAGCACGCGGCTCGGCTCCAGCGCTTCAATCGCGGTCATCGACGGCCGCCGCTGCAACATCTCCGCGTAGGCGCCAATCAGCTCGCCCTCGGCGCGGAAGGCCTTGATGGACTCGCCCCCGCGCGGCGACACGCGCACGCCCCGGAAGACGCCCTGAAGCACCACCGCGAACCGGTCCGCCGCGTCCCCCGGGCGCATGAAGAGCTCCCGCTTCGCGAGCGCTTGTTCCTTCGCCACGGCCTCGGCCTTCGCCCACTCCTCGGGAGGAAGCGGGGCCAGCGTGGCGAGGCGCTCGAAGAGCTTGGGGAATCTCACGTCTCGGAGGACCCTGGCTTGACCTGGGTTAAGGCGCAGGCCGCCTCCGGAAACATATACCGGCGGCATGTCCATCAACGTCTATGCCCTGGCGACGCCCTTCGTCATTGCCCTGGCCCTGGCCGAGTTCGCCTGGTGCGTGGTGCGGCGCAACGGCTACTACAGCTTCCAGGACTCCATCGCGAGCATGGGCACGGCGGTGATGAACCAGTGCGTCAACGTCGCGGTGGCCCTGCTGGTGCTGCCCCTCTTCACGCAGCTGGGCCAGTTCGCGCCGTGGCGGCTGGACGCATCGTCGCCGCTGTCGCTGGTGGCGCTCTTCCTGGGCGTCGACTTCCTCTTCTACTGGTTCCACCGCTTCGGGCACCGCACCAACATCGGCTGGGCGGCCCACTCGCCGCACCACTCCACCGAGGAGCTCAACTACGCGGTGGCCTTGCGCGCGAGCGTGACGCAGCGCCTCTTCTCGTTCCTCTTCTACTGGCCGCTGGTGCTGGTGGGCTTCCCGCCGGAGGCCGTGCTGGCGATGGTGGCCTTCCACCTGGTGCTCCAGTTCATCCCCCACACGCGGGTCATCCCCAAGCTCCCGCGGTGGGTGGAGTCGTGGCTGAACACGCCGTCGCACCACCGCGTGCACCACGCGCGCAATGACGCGTACATCGACAAGAACTACGCGGGCTTCCTCATCATCTGGGACCGGATGTTCGGCACCTACGAGGAGGAGGCCGAGCCGTGCTCCTATGGCCTGACGACCCCGGCGAACACCTGGGACCCGACGGCCATCAACTTCCAGGCGTGGGCCCGGCTCTTCGCGGACGCCATCGCCACGAAGAGCCACTGGGACCGGCTGCGCCTCTGGGTGATGCCCACGGGCTGGAGGCCCGCGGACCTTCCCCCTCGCACGTTGGGGTACTGGAGGCAGGACGGCGCGGAGGTGAAGTACCACTCGCGGGAGCTGCCTGGCATCCGTGGGTACCTCGTCTTCCAGTTGTTCGCCTCGATGCCGTTCATGCTCCTCGTGAGCCACCACGCCTCGCCGCTATCGGGCTGGCAGAAGGTCGCCTTGAGCCTGCTGCTCTGGGCGATGGCGACCGCCTGGAGCGGGATGCTGGAGTCGAAGGGATGGAGCGAGCCACTGGAGCTCGCCCGGGTGCTCGCGATGGGGGTGGCGGTGACGCTGTGGCTGACCTGGGCCGATGCACCCCAGGCGTGGAGCGCGCTCACGGCGGCGTGGCTGATGGTCTCACTGGTGTGGCTGCGCGTGGCGAGAGGGGCCGCCGGACGGAGACCCCAGTCGAATCCCTCTCCAGGCTGAGACGGCTGGAGCCACATCGACCCGCGCGCTCCCCCTGGAGCGTCTTGCTTTCGCGTACAGGTCGGCATGCCTTCTGAAGCCATGCGTGTCTCGCCGCTTCATGGCATCCATCACGCTGAAGCCCATTCAACGGCCTCCGGTGGAGCGAACTGTTGGGGCTGCTGCTATGAACGCGTGATGGGAAACGCATCCGGCAGGCAGAAGCAGAAGCCGCTCATCCTCGGTCCCACCCCCGGCTCCGGCATGGGCGCCTACGCGGTGACGTTCGACACCTCATTGGACGACCGCGAGCTGGCCACGCTCACGGAGAGCGAATCCCCTGATGCCTTCTACCTGCCCTGGAAGTCGGGTGACGTCACGGAGTGCGAGATCGATCTCGCGACCGACGCCATCACGTACTTCTTCACCGCGAACCTGAGCGGTTGCAGCCTCTGGTACAAGTTTCACGAGGGCCGCATCTTCATCCGGCACGAGGCCCGCACCGACAGCGCCTCCCAGAACCCGCACAAGCTGGCCGGCTTCAAGTGCGTCGTGGACAGCAGCCTGAACCCGGACGACGTCCAGCTCTCGGTCGATCAGGAGACGATGGTTCGCAAGGCGCGGTACTACGTCGTCTACGCGATCTTCGACCACGAGGCGCGGCAGGTGGAGTTCCGCGCGCAACTGGTCGCCCAGCAGACGAACCTGCTCAGCCGGCAGGAGTCCTACGCGCTCGTCAAGGTATCCACCGTCGTCGTCAAGTTCCCCGGTCTCTAGCGCTTGAGACGGGCGTGAGGAGGACGGGCTCCCAACCGGCGCGGGGACCGCGCGGCTGAAGAGAGCAACACGCCCTCCTCACGGACCCTTGTCTGCCCCCGCAGGCAAATCGCCCACGCGTGACGACATTCAGCCCATGTCGCAGCTCGTCATGGGCCGCGGCCTCAACTGACTCGGAGCGAATCCGACGCGCGAGGAGGTTACCCGTGCTGAATACCGAACTCGTTGGCGAGCCCCTTCGTCATCTCGAAAGCCGTCGCCTGCTTGCCGAAGCCCGGAGGGCCGTCCCGGAAGCCTTTGACCCCCAGGGGCGGCTGCTCTCTCCCGTCGCGGGGCGGTGGCTCCAGCCGCCTGCCTGGTTCAATGCCATCTCACCCATCGACGGCAGCGTCATCGCCGAGCTGCCGCTGCTCGGCGCCGCCCAGGTCGCCGAGGGCGTCGAGCAGGCGGCGGCGGAGTTCATGCCCTGGGCCGCCCGTCCGCTCGAGGACCGCGCCCAGGCCGTCGCGGAGGCGGTGGTGCTGCTCCAGGCCCACCGCGACCTGCTCATCCGGATCCTGGCCTGGGACATCGGCAAGACGCTGCCCACGGCCTCCAACGACGTGGACCGGTGTCTGGCTGGCATCACGTGGTACCTGGAGCAGATGGGCCGGATGGTCGATGGTCGCAAGCCGCTCGGCCTCGTCTCGAACATCGCCTCCTGGAACTACCCGTTCTCCGTCCTGCTGCTCAACGTGCTCGTGCAATCGCTCGCGGGCAACTCGGTCATCGCGAAGATTCCGACCCAGGGGGGCGGCGTCTCCCTGACGCTTGCCTTCGCCTTGCTGCGCCGCGCGGGCCTCCCCGTGTCGCTCGTGGGCGGGCGCGGCAGGGACCTCTCCGAGGCGCTCGTCGGCCATCCGCGCATCGCGGGCGTCGCCTTCATTGGCGGCCGCGCCAACGGCGGCGAGGTCCACCGCCGCCTGCGTGAGTCCGACAAGCGCTACGCGTTGGAGATGGAGGGCGTGAACGCCTACGCAATCACACACTTCACGGACTGGGACGCGCTCGGCAAACAGATTCGGGCGGGCTTCGACTTCGGCAAGCAGCGCTGCACCGCCTACACCCGCTGGGTCGTTGAACAGTCGCTCGTCCCCAGGTTCGTCCGGACGTATGTCGATGCCGTCTCCACGCTGCGCGTGGGCAATCCGGTCCTGGGCTCGCACGTGGACTTCGGGCCCCTCATCTCCTCCAGCAAGGGCGAGGAGCTCCGCTCCCTCATCGCCGACGTGCGGGAGCAGGGCGCCGCGGTGCTGTATCAGGGCGAGCTCGCGGAGGACGCCTTCACCGCGAGCCAGGAGCGGGGCGCCTACCTGCCGCCGGTCCTGCTCTTCGGCGTCCCTCAAGACAGTGAGCTCTACCTGCGCGAGCCCTTCGGCCCCGTCGACGTCCTGGTGTCGGTGGACTCCGAGGAGGACCTGGTGCGGGAGGCCAACGTCTCCAACGGCGCGCTCGTGGCCTCGGTGGCGACGGATGACCCGGAGCTTGCCCAGCGCATCGCCGCGCGACTCCATGCCTTCAAGGTCGGGATCAACGCGCTGCGCTCGCGGGGCGACCGCGAGGAGTCCTTCGGCGGCAGGGGCGGCTCATGGGCGGGGGCCTTCGTCGGCGGCACCCACCTGGTGCGCGCCTTCACCGCCGGCCCCCATCCCCTGGAAGGCAACTGGCCGGATTGAGCGCATCCGTCCGCGCGCGAGGCGCTTCCGGGCCCCAGCAGCTCCACTCAGGCCTTGTATCCGGTGGTCCCCGGTGTACCGGGCCCGTGCGCTGCTGGGGCGGCTCCGCCGTTGTGACGCACCGGGGGGACGGTGTTCTGGATGGCCACGCGCTCCAGGGTGACGAAGGTCCGGAAGGCCCACCAGCCCAGGCTGAACCACGGCGGTGGAGACAGCCTGCCCGTCACGGCCACCTCCACGGCGCCAGCCGCCGCGAAGCCCAGCGTCGCCAGCGCGCCCAGGTCCATGCGCCCCTCGGTGGCTCGCAGCACGTCCACGTTGATGCCCTTGAAGAGCTGGCTGGCGGCTCGCGCCACGCTGCTGCCCTCGGAGAGGGAGCGCAGCAGCTCGTCCTCGTCGGGCGGCTCCTCGCCGGGGCGCGCCACCGCCTCCACGCCGGTGTGCCGGCGCACCTCCTCCAGCAGGCCCGCGAGGTCCAGGTCCTGCGGGTCGTGGATGCACAGCACGCTGCCGGTGAAGGGCCGCACCTGCACCTCGTGGATGCCTGCGACCCGCAGGAGCGCGTCCGCCAGTGACGTGGCCTGCTTCGCGTCCTGCCGCAACCACGGCAGTCGCAGGCGCGTGCGCCCCGGCGAGGTGTGGATGATGGAGATGACCCGCAACATGCGCGCTCCCTCAGGCCTGGGCTTCGCCCGCTGACCGCGTTCGCTCGCTCCCGCGGGCCCGGGCTTTCGCCTCGGCCAGGAGGTCCTCGAGGTCCTCCTGCTTCATCGCGGCGCGCGCGGCCACCATGTCGATGAAGCGGTAGGCCGTGGCGGCCACCTCGACGACGAGCGGCCGCAGGTGCTTGCTCGCCAGCACCGTGCCCGCGCCCGCGCCATAGCCCAGCAGGAACGAGGGAAGGTCGAACTTCATGGGGTTGTCTCCAGAGAGGGAGTCGTGTCCGTCACCCGCCGCGCCCGGCGCACCCGCTGGCCGCCCCGCGCGGGCACCGCGCCCACCAGGGCCGGCAGGACGAGGCCCAACGCCAGCCCGCCGAACGTCAGCGGCGTGGGCGCCGGCAGTCCCAGCACCCGCCGCAGCGGTGGGAAGGTGAGCGCCGCCGCGTGCAGGGCGGCGGCCCCACCGACGAAGGCGGGGAGGCGCCACTCGCCATCCGGGGGGGCACTGCGCCGTGCCTCCCTGGGCGCGCGACACACGGCCGAGTAGCCGAGCTGCACCGCGGTGAGCGTCCCGAACGCCAGCGGCGGGCCTCCCAGCGCGAGCCCCAGCCCTCCGACGCCCGCCATCAACGCGCCGTCCCGCGCCACCCGCAGCGCCGCGGGGCGCGTGAGCAGCGGCAGCCCTGGTGGCGCGGGGGGCCGGTCGAGGATGGCCGGGTCACCCGGCTCCAGCGCCAGGGCGATCCCCGGCAGCGTGTCCGTGAGGAGGTTGATCCACAGCAGCTGCAACGGCGAGAGCGGCTCCTGAAGCCCCAGCAGGCCCGCGCTCAGCACCAGCGCCATCTCCGAGAGGTTGGTGGCGAAGAGGAAGCGCAGCGCGCGGCGCAGGTTGTCCTGGACGATGCGGCCCTCGCCCACCGCGGACATGATGCTGCGCAGGTCCTCGCTGGCCATCACCACGTCGGCCACCGCGCGCGCCATGTCGCTGGAGCGCACGCCCACCGCCACGCCCACGTCCGCGGCCTGGAGCGCCGGGGCGTCGTTGATGCCGTCTCCCGCCATGGCGACGACGGCTCCCCGCGCGCGCAGGGCCTTCACCAGCTTCCGCTTGTCCTCCGGCGCCACGCGCGCCAGCACCGCCGTGCGGTCGAGCCTGTGCGCGAGCACATCCGCCGGCAGCGCGAGCATGCGCGTCAGCCCATGCGGGGTGAGGGTGTCCCCCTCCAGGCCCACCTGCCGGGCGATGGCCTCGGCCGTGCGAGGCTGGTCTCCCGTCAGCACCACCGTGCGGATGCCCGCGCCTCGCGCCTGGCGCACCGACTCCGCCGCGCCCTCGCGGAGCGGATCCCTCAGCCCCACGAAGCCGATGAAGGTGTAGCCGGCCGTCGGCGCGGGGCCTGCGTCCCCTGGGAGCCGCCTCCAGGCCAGCGCCAGCACGCGCAGCCCGTCCGCCGCCAGGGTGTCGTTGCGCCTCGCCAGCCGCTCCCGGTCCTGAGCGTCCAGCGGACCTCCCGAGTCGCGCTCGCACATGCCCAGCACCTGCTCGGGAGCGCCCTTGATGAAGGCCACCACGCCGTCGCCGGGCGCATGGTGGACGCTCACCACGTAGTGGATGCCATCGGAGCGCTCGCGGAGGTCGCGGCGAGGAAAGGCGCGACGGAGCGCGTCTCCGTCCAGCCCCGCGGCGTGCGCGGCGGCCACCAGGGCCTTCTCCGTGGAGCTGCCGGACACCTCCAGCTCCTTGCCGCGGTGGTGGACGTCCACGTCGCTGTTGAGCAGGCCCAGCGCCAGGGCCAGCGTGGGCGGATCCTCCAGCACGGCCTGGGGTTGGAGCCGCAGCGAGGACAGCTCCAGGGGGCCGTCCCCCACGTCCAGCACCTCCAGCCGCATCTCGTTGCGCGTGAGTGTGCCCGTCTTGTCCGCGCAGATGACGGTGACGCCTCCGAGCGCTTCGGCGGCTGCCACGCGCCGCACCACCATGCCGCGCGCGTGCAGCCGCTGCATGGCGCGCACCAGCGCCGCGGTCGCCACCAGGGGCATGCCCTCGGGGAGGGCCGCCACGCCC
>JAFADT010000903.1 GCA_023424585.1 Pseudomonadota bacterium | reverse complement strand
TCCAGACGGCTAGCAGCAGCGGGGATTGTAACGACGACGACCCCTTGGTCCATCCAAACCAGGAGGAGCGCCGCTGCGACGGGAGGGATGACAATTGTAATGGCGCTGTCGACGAAGGCTTCCATGTCGGGGACGCGTGCTCATCGTCACAGGGGGCCCAAGGGGTAATCATCTGTGATCAAGCGGACCCGACACGCGCCATGTGTTCGGGTTCATAGCTCTCACACCTGCTTTGCCTTGAGCCGGGTACCGAAGCGCAGCGCGAAGCAGGACACCTGCGCGCCCTACACGGAGTCAATGTGAAGAACCGGCCCGCTCACTCCGCCGCGAGGTTGAGCTTGAACACGTTGTCCTGCCCCGCCTTCACCTCGAAGGCGCGCGTCACGTCCTTGCCCAGGTCCTTGTTCACGACGCGCACCTGATGCGAGCCCTCCGTCGCCTCCACGGCGGCGAAGGGCGTCTGCCCCAGGTTCTTGCCGTCCAGGTACACCGTGCCGAACGGACGAACCCGGAACTCCACCCTGCCCTTGGGCAGGGTGCGGCGGGGCGGAAGCATCGTTCGGCGGACGCTCGCGGTGCTCGTGCCGGCCGTCGCGGGCTTCACGGCGACCGCGAGGCGCCGAGCTGGCGACGGAGGCGGCTCCACCTCCACCCCCTGGCCCGCATCGCGCGCCTCCACGGCTTCACCCGGCACGGGCTGCACCTCGGACACGGCGACCGGAGTGCCGCTGTCCGCGCTCGCGGAGGCGGGGGGCACGGGCTCCGCGCGCAGCTCCGGCGCGGGCGGCGGCTGGGGCTCCAGCGGCTTCACTGCACCGTCGTCCTTCCGAGCCACCGGCGTGGACGGACTCACGGGCGCAGGGGACCTCTCCCTCCCGCCCCACAGCGCCAGTCCGCCCACGAGCCCGGCCACGCTCACGAACGCCACGGCGCCCACCGCCATCTTCCGGGAGGCACGCGGCGTCGCCGGGGACTTGCCGGACTCCGAAACATCCACCGGTTTGAACCAGGTGGACCGTTCGGGCCGGGGCGCCGGCACCAGGCTCCCCGCCGACGGCGTCGCCGGATCCGTCGCCGCATCGAACCGGCTCGACGGCACGTCGTTCTCCGACGCCGTCACCGCAGGCGCTTCCATGGATGCCCGCGAGGCCACCGGCTCCCACGCCGTGCCCACCCGGCCGGGCATGGGCGTCGTCACGGCCTCCGCCGGGGGAACCAGCGCCGCCGTCTCCCGCCCCTTCGCGGGCGCGGGCGCCGGAGGCAGCGGCTCCACGCCCTCCATCACCTGCGCCACCAGCCGGGCAATCTGGTACGCGCCCACCGGCTCGCCCAGCGACAGCACGAAGCGTTCCAGGTCCGCCTGGAGCGCCCGGCAGTCCGGATACCGGTCCACCCGGTCCTTCGCGAGCGCCCGCTCCAGGATGCGCTGCAACGCGTCCGGCACGTCCGGCCGGCGCCGCGCCACGGGCACGAAGGGCTCGAAGAGGATGGCCTGCATCATGCCCACGTCCGTCGTCGCGTCGAACGGGCGCTTCCCGGTGAGCAGCTCGTAGAGCACGATGCCCAGCGCGTACACGTCCACGCGCCCATCCATGGGCCGGGCCTGGAGCTGCTCCGGCGGCATGTACGCCACCTTGCCCTTCACCACGCCCGTCTGCGTGCGGTGCCCCTGCCCCGCCACCTTCGCGATGCCGAAGTCCACCACCTTCACCGCGCCCTGGCGCGACACCAGCACGTTCTCCGGGCTGATGTCCCGGTGCACCAGCCCCAGCGGCGCCCCCGTCTCCGGGTCCGCCAGCTCGTGCGCGAACGCCAGCCCCTCCGCCGCGGCGGCCACCATCTTCGCGCACACGCCCGCGGGCAGCGGCTGCTTCAGCTCCAGGGAGCGCTTGATGAGCCTGCGCAGCGTGGGCCCGTCGATGAACTCCATCGCCAGGAAGTAGCTGCCGTCCACCTCGCCGAAGTCGAAGATCTGCACCACGTTCGGGTGGTCCAGCCGGGCGGCCAGCTGCGCCTCGCCCAGGAACATCTCCACGAACGCCTCGTCCTCCGCCAGGTGCGGCAGGATGCGCTTGAGCACCAGCGTCTTCTCGAACCCGCGGGGCCCCGCCGCCTTCGCGAGGAACACCTCGGCCATCCCCCCCGAGGCGAGCTTCCGCACCAGCTGGTACTTCCCCAGTTGCATGAGCGGTGAGCTTTCCCATGGATCACCGGAAAAGTGAAATCGTCCAGGGGCCCGGGGTCCGCTGCCGCTCACGCGGTGTTTGCGTGTTTGACCCTGGCATGACGGGATCCGTAGGATCCGCGCTCCCATGCCTCTCAAGGCCATTGGTCCCTACCGCGTGCTGGAGACGCTCGGCAGTGGCGGGGCCGGGACCGTCTATCGGGCCCTGGACCGCCGCAGCAACGACGAGGTCGCGCTGAAGCTCCTGTCGACGGGTCCGTCGCTGGATGACCGCGCGGCCCGGAGGCTCGCGCGCGAGTTCGAGACGCTGGCGGACCTGGCCCACCCCAACGTCGTGAAGGTCTTCGAGGCCGGCGTCCACGCGGGCCAGCCCTACCTGGCCATGGAGCTCATCGAAGGGCTCACGCTGCGCCACTACCTGGACGTGAGCTTCAACGACCTGCACACGCCCACGCCCTCGTCGCGCTTCCCGCTCACCCTCCGCCGCACCGCGGACGACGACTTCGGCAGCGAGGACGGCCCGGACGAGGACGCGGACGACGCCAGCGAGGACGACGGCACCTTCGACCTCAACGCCTTCGCCGAGGAGGCCCCCAGCGAGGACCTGGCCAGCTACCACGGCGCCTCGGAGGACGACCCGGACGCGGACGGGCTGCGCGGGGTGGAGCCGCGCCGCGCGGCCCCGCGCACGCCGCAGCCGCCCGCGCACGCCTCGCCCCCGAGGCTGGCGGACCTCAACCGCCCGGAGCGCATGGGCAAGCTGAAGGACGCCATGCTCCAGGTGTGCGAGGCGCTCGCGTACATCCACGGCCACGGGCTGGTGCACCGCGACCTCAAGCCGTCCAACATCATGGTGGACGACGACCGCCAGGTGCGGCTGATGGACTTCGGCCTGGCCAAGTTCCTCGCCGACGACGCGGGCATCACCGCGGACGGCAAGCTGGTGGGCACCTGGCGGTACATGGCCCCGGAGCAGATCCTCGGGGAGCCGCTGGACGGCCGCGCGGACCTGTACAGCCTGGGCGTCATCCTGTACGAGCTGATGAGCGGGCGTCCGCCGTTCGACGCGAAGACGCCCCACGAGCTGTGGCGTCAGGTGCTGGAGACGGAACCTCCGCCGCTGCTCGCGCTCAACCTGCATGGCGACCCGCAGCTGGCGCGGGTGGCCCATCGCCTCATCCGCAAGGAGCCGGACGACCGGTTCCAGACGGCCGAGGAAGTCTACGAGGCCCTCTCCGAGTGACCACGACGACGACGCACACCCTCACCGTGGACGCCGCGAAGGCGGGCCAGCGGGTGGACCTGTTCGTGGGCGAGGCCCTGGGCCTGTCCCGCGCGCGCCTCAAGCGCCTCTTCGAAGAGGGCCAGGTGCGCGTGGACGGCCGCACCGCGAAGAAGGGGCTCACCGTCACCGCCGGCCAGCAGGTCGCCGTGACGGTGGAGGAGGCCCCGCGCGAGGCCGTGCCCGACGCGGCCCTCCCGCTCGCCGTCCTGCACGAGGACCCCGCCCTGCTCTTCGTGGACAAGCCCGCCGGCCGGCCCTCGCACCCCCTGCAGCCGGGCGAGACGGGCACGGTGGCCAACGCCCTGGTGGCGCGCTTCCCGGAGGTCGCGCAGGCGTCCCAGGACCCGCGCGAGGGCGGCCTGTGCCACCGGCTGGACGTGGAGACGTCCGGCGTCCTCGTGGCGGCCCGCACGCGTGAGGCCTGGACCGCCGTGCGCGAGGCCTTCAGCACCCGCGCGGTGGACAAGCGCTACCTGGCCCTGGTGACGGGCCCGCTGGCGGACGAGGGCGAGGTGGAGGTGCCCCTGCGCCACCACCCGCGCCACCCGGACCGCGTGGAGCCCGCCCCCTACGGCGCCGAGGACGCCCGCGAGGCGCTGTCCCACTTCCAGGTGCTGGCCCGCGCCGGGGACTACAGCCTCGTGGAGGTGAGGATCCTGACGGGCGTGCTGCAC
>JAFADT010000712.1 GCA_023424585.1 Pseudomonadota bacterium | reverse complement strand
AGGCAGCCCTCGCTGTCGGCCTTCACCAGCGCCTCCTCCAGGGCCTTGTCCAGGCCGTAGAGGCGCTCGGCCACCCTGGCGTCCAGCTCCGCCGTGGGGAGGTCGCGGCCGCGCAGCATCTCCGACTCGCGCTGCCAGCCGGCGTAGACGGCGGCGCGCTGGTCCAGCAGGGCGGAGAAGGCCTCCTGGCGCCGCTGCGAGTCATCGAGCACGTCGTCCGCGACCTTGCTCAGCGCCTTGCTCATGGACTGGTGCCACGCGTCCGAGGGCAGCACCGCCTGGCGGGCCTCCACGTTGTTCGCCTTCTTCGCCGCCTCGGAGGTGAACGCGTAGGCCTTGGCGCCCTTGGGGTAAGGCCCCGGCGCGAAGCGGAAGTACGCGTTCTTCGCCACGCGCGTCTTGCCGTCCCACAGGGGGGCCAGCTTCTCCCCGTCCTTGCTGTACAGCGTGCGCTCCGCGATGCCCCTGGAGCTGTAGGCAAGGGCGAACACGGCGCGGAAGTCGTCGCCGAAGCGGCCCGCGTCCTGCTCGAAGCGGCTGTAGTCGTAGTGCTTCTCGTGCACGTACTCCTGGCACGAGCGCTCCAGCACGCCGTTGGCGTCCCACTCCTGGCGCTGCTTGTAGTACGCCTGCTCCACCTTGGTGAGGTTCTTGTAGTCCTTGCGCGCCAGCACCTGGCCGCGCTGCACCTGGCCCACGATGGACTCGTCCGAACCGGAGAAGAGCGTGTCGGTGACGGCGTTGGGCTGCACGGCCACCGTCTCCACGCCGCCGCCCATGCTCTCCGGCAGCAGCGCGGCGCGCTTGGACGCGACCGTGTAGCGCTCCTTCCACTCGGACTCCAGCAGGCCCTGGCAGTACGCGTCGTGCTCCTGGCCGCACGCGGACGCGCGGTAGTCCACGTTGGAGCACTCGGTCAGCGTGGGCTGGGGGCACGACTCCGCCAGCGCCTGGGGCGCCGCCAGCGTCACGGTGGACAGCACGGCCCAGCGCACGGGGCGCGGCAGCCGGAACGGGGTTCTGCGCATGCTCATGAAAAGCCTCACCTCGGGAGCGCACGGGCCGGCACGGCCCGGACACCGCCGCCATGAGCACGACGCGTGCCGGGGCCCTGCACCGAGGGCGCCAGAGGGAGCCGCGCGGGCCCTGAGGACACACAGGCCACAAACGGCGGGCTCCGCCGTTGCCCGCGGGGCAACGACAGACACCCGGACCTCCGGGCGCGAGACATGTTTGACACACGCCGGGCGCGCCCACGGCCCCCCGCCGGGCGGCCGGACGGCCCCCACCCGGGCTGATGGGGGCCATGCCCCGGGGTGAACCCCGACCGCTTTCGCCCTTCCGGCCCTCCCGGATTTGTGGTGTGAACCGCCCCCATGGCGAACACGCGCACTGTGACGGTCATCAACGGCGACGGCATTGGCCCCGAGGTCTCCGCGGCCACCATCCGCGTCCTCGAAGCCCTCAAGGTCCCCCTCGAGTTCGAGTTCAAGGACGCGGGCACGGAGGTCGTGGCCAAGTTCAACACCAACCTCCCCGACGAGACGGTGGAGGCGGTGCTGCGCAGCGGCGTGGCGCTCAAGGGCCCCACGGGCACCGTGGTGGGCCGCGGCCTGCCGTCCGCGAACGTGGGCCTGCGCAAGCGGCTGGACCTGTACGCGTCCCTGCGCCCGGTGAAGAGCGTCCCCAACGTCAAGACGCGCTACGAGAACGTGGACGTCGTGGTGGTGCGTGAGAACACCGAGGACCTCTACGCGGGCCTGGAGCACATCGTGGTGCCGGGCGTCGTGGAGGCCATCAAGGTCATCACGGAGAAGGCCTCCACGCGCATCGCGCGCTTCGCCTTCGAGTACGCCAGGAAGAACGGCCGCAAGAAGGTGTCCGCCATCCACAAGGCGAACATCATGAAGCTGTCCGACGGCCTCTTCCTGGACTGCTGCCGCAAGGTGAGCCGCGAGTACCCGGAGATCGCCTTCGATGACGTCATCATCGACAACCTCTGCATGCAGTTGGTGAAGGACCCCACCCGCTTCGACGTGATGGTGCTGGAGAACCTCTACGGCGACATCGTCAGCGACCTGTGCGCGGGCCTGGTGGGCGGCCTGGGCATGGTGCCGGGCGCCAACATCGGCGAGCGCACCGCCGTCTTCGAGGCCGTGCACGGCACCGCCCCGGACATCGCGGGCAAGGGCATCGCGAACCCCACCGCCCTGATGATGTCCGCGGTGATGATGCTGGAGTGGCTGGACCTCAAGGAGGAGGCCCAGCGCATGTCCAACGCCATCCAGAAGGTCTACGGCGGCGAGTCCAAGGTCCGCACCGGCGACCTGGGCGGCAGCGCCACCACGGCCGAGTTCACCAACGCCATCATCGCCGCGCTGTAGTCCTCCGCGCGCGCGGCGCGCCCGAGGGGGGCTGGAGGTCCGCCTCCGCCCCCTTCGAGTCTCTCAGCCGACCACGACCTTGCGGACGCCCCGCGCCTCCAGGAGCGCGGGGAGCCGCTCGCGCTGGTCGCCCTGCAACACCAGCGCGTCGTCCTCCACCACGCCGCCGCAGCCCAGGCCGCCCTTGAGCGCCTTGAGCCAGGTGTCCAGCTGGGCGGCGGGCAGCCCCAGCTGCTCCACCACCGTCACCTCCTTGCCGCCCCGGCCCTTGCGCTCCATGCGCACCACGGCGCGCGCGGGCCCCTTCGGCTCCGGCTTCTCCCGGGGGGCGGGGGGCGGCGGCCCCGCGGGCAGCGCGTCCCGCTGCGCGGACAGGGCGGCGAAGGGGTTGTTGAACGGCCCCGGCGGCGGGGCCTCTTCCTTCTTGTCGCGCTTGCCCATGGCGTCGTCCCCTACGGGTGGGCGTGGCCCTCGTGGCCCCCGGCGGCGCCGCGCG
>JAFADT010000623.1 GCA_023424585.1 Pseudomonadota bacterium | reverse complement strand
GCCTTCATTACATTGCCACGGCATGCTAGAGCTTGCTTTTCATTGGCTCTCATGCGGCACCTAGCGCAGAGCCCACGATTCAAAGCAAGCAGCTCGAAATAGAGCTAACCGATTGTCCCCTATAGCTTTTCTGTCTCGCCATTATTTTTGCTGAGGACTTGACACCGGCCCTTTTTTGTCCCGCGGGCGCGTTCAGCCCGCCGCGGGCGCCGCGGCGGAGGCGGGGCGCATGGGCTGGGCGCGGCCGTAGGTGAGCGAGCGCCAGAGCCACTCCACCGGACCGAAGCGGAAGCGCCGGAGCCACCAGTGGCTGAAGGCCACCTGCGCCGCGAAGACGCCCAGGCACAGGAGCACCGTGCGGGAGGGTGGCGTGCGGCCCACGAGCCCCAGGCCCCAGCCGTCATACAAGCCGATGCTGATCACCGACTGCATGAGGTAGAGCGTCAGGGCCATGCGGCCCGCGGGCGTGAGCACGCCCAGCACCTTCCGCCAGCGCTCCTTCTGGAAGAGCAGCGCGAAGGCCGCCGCGTAGCCCGCGCCCATGAAGAGGTAGCCCACCTCCCGCAGGGTGCGCATCCCCACCATCCACGCCGGTGGGCTGACGTGTCCCCCGGGCCCTCCGGGCGCGCCCTGGTTCTTCAGGTAGAGCACCAGGGACAGGGTGGCGACGGCGCTGCCCACGCCCAGGCCCCACGCCATCACCCGGACGAGCAGCTCGCGGTGGCGCTCCACGTCCTGGAGCAGCCGCTGACGTCCGGCCCACAGGCCCAGCAGGAAGCGGCCCAGGATGATGCACAGCCAGATGGGACGGCCCGGGTTGGGCAGGTTCTGCCAGGCGAAGAGGGCGTTGGCCCGCTGCGATACCAGCACGGAGTCGCTGGACAGGCCGGTGAGGAACGCCGTGCGGTGCGCGGCCTCCACCTCGCGCGTGGCCGTGGCGGCCTGCTCCGCGGCCGCCCGGCCGTGCAGCAGCTCCGGGCCGTAGCGCTGCGCGATGGACAGCGTGAGCGGCAGGACGACGAAGAGCACCGCCACCCAGGTGAGCACCGTCCTGTCGGAGCGCTTCCGGAACAGGAGCAGCGCGCCGCCCACCAGCGCGTAGGTGCTGAGGATGTCCCCCACCCAGATGGCGAACATGTGGATGAGCCCCAGCCCCAGCAGCACCAGCAGCCGGCGCCGGTACACCGGCACGATGGAGGCGCCTCGCCCTTCCGCGCGCGTCAGCTGCAGCGCGAAGCCCAGCCCGAAGAGGAGCGAGAAGAGGGTGATGAACTTCTGGTCCACGAAGAAGGCGTAGAGCTGGTGGACCCCCTTCTCCAGCGGGGGCGCGGCCAGCGCCTGCGCCTGCTCGTGTGGCAGGAGCGACCGGCCGCTGAACCAGCTCAGGCTGTTGGAGACGAAGACGCCCAGCAGCGCGAAGCCGCGCAGGGCATCCAGCAGGTGCACGCGCTCGGAGGCTTCGACGGGGCCAGCGGAGGTGGGCTCGGGCATGGAGCGCCACTACACGCCCGCGCGCTCCGTACCGTCAAACGCTCGCGGTGTGACGCGGCCCGCGCCCGCGCGTGACTCACGACGTCACGGACGGAGCGTCGGACTTCCGCGGGCCGGGCAGGACCTCGCGCAGGCAGCGGTCCAGGCCGCCGCCGCGGTGGCGCCACTGGTTGGGATAGCCCAGCGACACCTCCTCGAAGCGCACGCCGTCGCGCCACAGGGTGGCGGGCATGTGCAGGTGCCCGGTCACCACCACCTCCGCGCGGTAGCGCGTGTGCCAGTCCTCCGTCAGGCGCGTGCCGCACCAGATGGAGAAGCGCGGGATGCGCGGCAGCCGCACGTGCTCGTAGCGCAGCGGGTAGTGGTTGATGAGGATGGTGGAGCACCCGGGCGGCAGCCGCTCCAGCCGCGCGCGGGTGCGCTCCACGCGCGCGTGACACCAGGCCTGACGGGTGGGGTAGGGCTCCGGATGCAGCAGGACCTCGTCCGTGCACATCAGGTCGTCCTCCCAGGCCCACTCCAGCGCCTTCTCCACGGGCACGGTGTCCGGGCGGAAGGTGTAGTCGTAGCCCAGGAACATGGGGACCACGACGCGGTGCGGGCCCTCGCCCGGCCAGCGGGGATACGGATCCTCCGGCGTGAGCGCGCCGTAGCGGTGGCACAGGTCCACCATGCGCAGGTAGCGCGCCTCGCCCTTCAGCGGAGGCTGCTCGGAGGGCATCGTCCACAGCTCGTGGTTGCCCGGCACCCAGACGACCTGGCGGAAGCGCGCGGTGAGCGTGCGCAGCATCAGCTCCATCTCCGGGAGCGTCTCGCCCACGTCGCCGGCGACGATGAGCCAGTCGTCCGGACGCGGCGTGAGCGCCGCCAGCGCCTCGTGGTTCTCCTTGTGCCGCAGGTGCAGGTCGCTGATGGCGTAGAGCTTCATGGCGTGCGTGGGCAGCCCCATACCTTAACGCGCACCGTCGCGCGCGCCATGGGAACGCCTGGCCGTCAGCTCAAGGAGGCCAGGAGCGCCAGCACCTGCTGCGGCGGCGCGGCGCGGTCCACCCAGGTGATGCCCTGCTCCCGCAGCCCGCGCGCGGGCGGGTGCGTGGTGTGCAGCGCGCACGCGGCGCGCGGGTGCCGGGTGCGCACGCACGTGAGCAGGCACAGCCCGTCTCCGTCCGGGAGGCCGTAGCCGCTCACCACCACGGACGGCGCCGCCTCCCCCATCAGCCGCTCCGCTTCGCGCACGCCCAATGCATAGCGCTTGTCGCCGGGCAGGTGCCGCACCAGCCGCCGCAGCGCCGCGAGCGCGCGTGGATCCGCGTCCACGAAGAGGAAGCTGGGCGGGGGGCTGGAGGGCTCTCGCATGAAGGCAGTGGGTGGTGCGGACGGGCTTGACGCAAGAGGTTGTGTCGCGAAAAGCCTACCCCGGAAGTTCTTGGAAGCCAACCTCTCAAGTCATATCGACATGGGCGAACCCGGTAGGTTAACGACCCCATGGAAAAGACCCTCGCATCCCGGCTCGGAGGCGCGGCCCGCGTCGCCCGCACTCGCCTGAACCTGACCCAGGCGGACGTGGCGGAGCGCGTCGGCATCGCGAGTGAAGTCTACGGGCGGCTGGAGCGCGGTCACATGCTGCCCAGCATCCAGACCTTCCGCCGGCTGTGCGTGGTGCTGTCCATCTCCGCGGACGAGGCGCTGGGGTTGAAGCCGTCGCAGGACGTGAAGTGGGCCGCGGAGCCCCCGTCCGACTATGGCGAGTCCGCGGAGCTGCGCCGGCTCCTGCGCCGCGCGAAGCAGCTGGACCGCAGCTCCATCCGCATCCTCAGCGTGCTGGCCTCGCAGTTCAAACCCCGGAGCTGAGGCCGCCCCGGGGCTCATCCCGCCTCGCCCCAGCGCGCGAGCCGCTCCCGCAGCTTCCGGACGGAGGGGAAGCCGTTGAAGAGCACCACCTGCGGGTGAGCCTCCAGCGCCTGCCGCTCCGCCGCCTCCTTCGCCAGCGCCCGGTCCACGCCCAGCAGCAGCCCCGCGTCCGGGCGCGCGCGCAGCTCCGCCAGCCGCCGTGACAGCGGCGCCGCGTGCCACGGGTGAAACAGCTCCAGCGCGACCTCCCGGCCCGTCTCGCGGTGGCGGAAGGTGAGGTCGGGCACGCACAGGCCGGCGGCGCCGGTGTGGCGGGGCAGGGGCGTCAAGTCCAGCTCCCAGGCCGCGTCCTCGAACCCGTCCGCCAGCGCGGCCACCTCCGGGGGCACGTGACCCAGCGCGGCGGGCAGCGGCGACACCAGCGGATCCTCGTGGGAGAGCTGGAGGGTGGAGCGCTTGCGCGCGTCCTCCAGCACCGCGGACAGCTCCCAGCGCTCCAGGAGGGGGACCACGGAGAGGAAGCTCGCGAGCTGCAGGCCGTACTTCTTCTGGAGGGACAGCATGGCGCCGGGGCCCTCCACCTCCAGGGCCCAGTCCTCGCCGTCGCGCCGCACCTCCGCCACCAGCCGGCAGAACTTCAGCCAGCGCAGGAGCTTGCGCACGCGCAGCAGCTCCGGCGACCGCGCGCGCAGGGTGAGGCGCCGGGCGTTGAGCAGCGGCCCCTGCGCGAGCGCCAGGTTGTAGCGGTCCAGGAGCCCCTGCGGCGTGAGCGCCTCGCCGTCCCACCCGAGCAGCTTCCGGTGGCCGGGCAGGTCCGAGTAGAGCGCCTCGCGCGTGTCCTCGAGCGGCGCGTCCAGGGCCTCCGCGAGGCGCGCCTCGTAGGCCTCCAGCGTCGTGTCCGGCGGGAGGGTCCTGAGCACCTTCGCGCCCACGCGCAGCGTGCGCCAGCGCGCCTCCGTCGCGCCCTCGCCGGCCTCGTCGAAGCGGAGCCGGTCGAGGAGCAGCTTCACCAGCCCGCGCGCGACCTTGGGGCGGCTGAAGGCGCCGGCCTTGAGGCCGAAGGCCTCCTCCACGTCGTCGCGGCGCTGGCCCCGGAAGGCCTCCGCGTCCGCGAGCAGCTCCTTCGCGAGCGCCTGGAGGGACGGGTCGTGCGTCTTCACGAAGGAGGGCCGCAGGATGCCCTCGCGCACGCGCGAGGCGAGCAGCTCGCGCGTCAGCATTCGGGAGGCCCTCCCGGCTCCTGGCCCTGGTAGGCGCTGTGCTGGCGGCGCCGCTCACTGATGCCGCTCTCCGCCGTCTGCGCGGAGCACACCTCGTACAGCAGGGCGCGCTTGCCGGGGCGCTTGCGCAGGATGCGGCCCAGGCGCTGCACGTGCTCGCGCACGCTGCCGCTGCCGCTGAGCACCACGCCCACGCGCGCCTCGGGCACGTCCACGCCTTCGTTGAGCACCCGCGAGGTGAGCAGCACCGGCAGCTCCGCGTTGGCGAACGCGGCCAGCAGCGCCTTGCGCTCCGGCAGCGGCGTGTGGTGCGTGAGCGCGGGCAGCAGCAGCTTGCGCGCCAGCGTGTAGACCGTCTCGTTGTCGTCCGTGAAGACGATGACGCGGTCCTCGCGGTGCTCCAGCAGTATCTTCCAGAGCGCGTCCAGCTTGCCGCTGGAGGTGAGCGCGATGCGGCGCTGCTCCCGGTAGCCCCGGTACGCCGCGCGCCCTTCGTCGCTGCGCTGGCTCTGCGCCAGGAACCGCGCCCAGCCCTCCGGCGACGCGAGCGGCACGCCCAGCCTCCGCACGAACGTGAGGTACCTGCCTCGCGCCTCGTCGTAGCGCGCCTTCTCGTCGGGCGTGAGCGGCACCTCGATCCGGCGGACCTCGTAGGGCGCCAGGTACTGGCCCTGGAGCTCGTGGATGCCGGTGCGGTGGACCAGCGGGCCCAGGAGCTCTGCGCACACGCGCTCGCCGCCGTCCGCGCGCTCCAGCGTCGCGGTGAGGCCCAGGCGGTAGGGGGCGAGCGTCCCCTCCGCGATGAAGCGGTAGCTGGGCGCGGGCAGGTGGTGGCACTCGTCGCAGATGAGCAGGCCGAAGCGGTTGCCCGTGAACTCCATCTGCATCGCCGCGGAGTCGTAGGTCGTCACCGTGAGCGTCTGACGGTCGTTGACGCCGCCGCCCACCATGCCCACCGGGGTGGCGAAGTGCTTCGCCAGCACGCCCTGCCACTGCGCCATCAGGTCCAGCGTGGGCACCACCACCAGCGTGGGCCGCTTCACCCACGCGATGGCCAGCACCGCCAGCAGCGTCTTGCCCGCGCCCGTGGGCAGCTCCACCAGGCCCCGGCCTCCCGCGCGCGTCCAGGCGTCCAGCGCCGCGCGCTGGTGCGGGAAGGGCTCGATGGGCACCGCGAGGGGCAGCTCCACGGGCTCGAAGCGCTTCGCGCGGTCCTCGTAGGGGAGCCCGCATTCGCGCAGGCGGAGGACCACGTCGCGGTAGTGCAGCGCCGGCGCGCGGAAGACGCCCGTGCGCCCGTCCTTCTGGAAGAGCGCGTGCAGGCGCGCGTCGTCCGGCAGCGTCGGGGCCACCAGCGTGCCGCTGTCGTAGTGCAGCTCGGTGGGGGAGGAGGGCAGGGGCTCGATGGCGAGGCTCGGGACGCTGGGGGGACCGACGCGAGGGGAGGCTCGCGCGGGATGGGAAGTAGCGGGTTGGACGGCGCTCCGCCACTCTGGCCCGAGCGGCCGGAAGAAGCCACGGGCACGGGCGCCCGGTTGGTTGGAGGCACGGCGTGCCCTCCGGGCTCCTGCGGATTGCTTTGAAGGGGGGCTGGGGGTTACCTGAACCCTCCATGTCCAGGATCCGCCCCGCTGTAGACCGCCGCATGCCGCCCGCCCGCTGGAGTCCCGCCGCCTTCCGGGCGTCGGCGCGCTGATGCGGGTCCTCATCGTCAGCCCGCATGCGGCGTCCCGGGCGCTGCTCAGCCGCTTCCTGGACGCGGAGCCGGACGTGGAGGTGTCCGCCACGGGGGAGCCCGATGACGCCTTCGCCTCCATCGCGGAGAACAAGCCCGCGCTGGTGGTGGTGGACCTGCGCCGTCCGGACGAGGACCACCCGCTGTTCCTGGGGCTGCTGCGCAAGCGGCACCCGTCGCTGCCGGTCATCTCGCTGGTGCCCGGCCGGCTGCGCATCTTCGACGGTCGCGCCGAGCGCGTGCGCGAAGCCCACGGCGACTCCGCGGAGGCGCTGCACCACCTGATGGGGTCCGTGCTCCAGGCCACGCGCGACCTGCTGGCCCAGCACCTGCTGCGGACGCTGCGCCCGCCGGTGGGACGGGCCTGAGCCACCCGCGCGACTACAGGCGCAGCCGGTAGCCCAGGGCCGCGAGCACCGCGCCCGCGTTCACGTCGCCCGTGGTGAGGAAGTCCACGGGAGCGAAGTGATACCTCGCCTCCAGGAAGGCGCTGCCCGGGCCCAGCAGCAGCTCCGCGCCCGCCAGCGCCTGGAAGCCCGGCCCGCCGCCGCTCTCCGACGTGGTGGCGTCGAACGACTCCACCGTCGCGCGGTGCAGGTACAGGCCGGGGCCCGCGCCCACGTAGGGCGTGAGCGGCCCGAGCGCGCGCGGGAAGCGGAACACGGCGGACAGCTGGAGGGCCACCTCGCGCTCGGCGAGCGTGTACGGGGACTCGATGGGCTGGCCCAGGTTGTCCAGCTGGGGCCCGCGCAGCGTCCCCGACGTGGAGGGCCGGTGGTAGTTCACCTCCAGCACCAGCGCGAGCCGCCGCTGGAGCCAGGGCGTGAAGTAGCCGACCTCGCCGCCCAGGTAGAGGTCTCCGCCGAGCGAGGTGGTGGGCTTGATGAAGCCCACCTTGGGCGCGATGAAGAAGGGGCTCTCTCGGTCCTTCCTGGAGGCGGGGGCGGCGGCCAGCGCCATGGCCGCGAGCACGGCGAGCACGTTCATGGGGACACGGTCGGGAGGTTCACCGGCTGGCCGTGGGCCGTCTGCGCGGGCGCGACGAGGGACGCGTCGTGGACGCCGGCCGTGGAGGGCTCCGGGCCGCCGGAGGCGGTGTGGGTGAGGGGGATGACCGCGTCGCTGGTGGCGGAGTCGCTCGAAGGCGACGCGGGGAGGGGGCCTGGCTGCGGATAGGCGATGGTGAGCGCCTGGGGCCGCGTGACGGAGCAGCCCTCGGGGTTGGTGAGGGTGAGCGCGTAGGTGCCCTCCGGTGTGGCTTGGGGCACCTCGGTTTCGATGCGCGTGTCGGAGACGACGGTGACCGTGAAGAGGGGCTGGTCCTCTTCGCCGTCGCGCTGGAGGACGATGCTCGGCAGCGCGTCCGAGCGGAAGCCACTGCCCTCGATGATGAGGGGGCTGGCGGCGTTGTAGCGGAAGCCCTCGGGCGCGGTGACGTTCGTGATGACCGGCGGCGGCACGACGCGCAGGGCGTCCTCCAGCGCCGAGGTGCCGCCGAGGGGGTTCGTCACGGAGACGGCGTAGGTGCCGGGCGGGAGCGTGTTCGACGGCGCGCTGTCGCGGGTGGGCAGGTTGATTCGCAGCAGCTCGGTGCTCGCGAAGAAGACGTGGTCGGCGGGGAGCGTGTAGTCGCTCGGGCCGCTCAGGGAGACCTGGGGCAGCTCCGCGGAGGGCGTGTCGGTGAGCGCGTCGCGGGGCACGGGGGTGAAGCGGCTGCCGACGAGCTCCAGTTGCCATCCAGCGGGGCCGCCACCGGCATTGCAGACGCGAGCGGGGGTGACGATCGGCTCCAGCGGATTGATGAGGCCCTCGAGCTTCGGCGGGGTGCCCTCGGTCGACTCGGAGCAGGCGACCAGGCTGAGCAGTGTGGCGGCGACCGGAAGGCGCACGGGTTCCTCCATCATCCCGTGAACAGAGCTGTCACACGTTAGGTCGGGGCCCCGGAGGGCCAGGAGTTTTTTCCGGCTCCGAGCCCACAGCCCTTGTCGCCCTGCGGGGCTGCTTGCCTCAACCGCCTGATATCGCAGGGGAATAACCCGCGAAGAAGCCTCGGCACGGCGAATGCTATGGCACCCCGGCAG